>CAYVVR010000145.1:0-8498 GCA_964454655.1 uncultured Planctomycetaceae bacterium
CCTCCAGGCTACCAATTGATCCCAGCCCAATCCCTCCTCGGCACTTTCCACACTGCCGCCGGCCGAGAGGATCGTCACCCCCGATTCGCCGGCGTTCGCTTGAGGATCGTCACCAAACGAAGGCACCAACCGCGGTCCCCACACAAGTCCGGCAACCACGGCCAAAACGGCGAGCACGACGACCTCTTTCGGCCGACGTTTTGCCTCACGCTGGAATCTTTTGTACAGCCTTCCCAGTTTGCTCATACTGCCTGTTCTTTCCGCTTTCGGGAAAGATCTTCCCGCATCAATCGGTATATCGGCTTCTCTACCAAATTACCTAACCAGAAAATCCCGAACCCTCCCCATAACCGACAAAGTCGATCTCGCAAGAGACGGGATCAGCCGGATCTTCGCTCGGCTCCAGGGAAACCCGGTTTACCCATACTTCCCAATCCAACTTTTCGGCTTCGGAGATAAACCGAAACACTTCTTCGGTGGTCCCTTTCACGGCCATCCGAAACCGGCTTTCGAGCAACCAACCGTGCTGCACCGTCTCTTGTGGGGCCATGCGAGTCGGTGCTACACCGGTGGCGGCCGCAAGGGTCGTAAGCTCCCCCATAATTTGCGTCAGATCGTCGCCCCCCAACTTGCGACGATCCCACTCCGCCAAGAATGCCTCCGTTCGGTGCAGTTGGTCCGAAACCTCCGGAACGGTTCGGATCGTCTCTTCCGCCACCTGGATCAACACCTGCTCTTCGTGCAACCGCCGATGAAGTCGTTGCGCGTACTTTTCACCCGACCACAGCACGCACACGACGGTCGCCAGCCCAAGCAAAGCCGTAACGACTACCGAATACCACGTTGTCCGTTCGTTGGTTTCCGCCATCGATCGCGTTTTGCCTTTCTGTAGCTGCGTGATGTGGGGTTCACGCCCGACTCGCGTCCTCCGGGTGCGTCACCTCACGGCGTCGGGTTGTCGTCGGCGGCCGAGCGCACCTTGCCCTTGGTCGGCCGTCACCTGCCACGAGGCCGGGACGAACACGGTTTGCTCGGCAGTCATCGTTTCCTCGGGCTGTTTGCCCGCTTCGTTCTCAGCGAGTTGTTCGCGATACACCCGAATCAGCAATCGCTGCAACGCAACGGGCCGGTCGCCAAGCACGCGCCGCAGCGGATAACGAATCGAAGCCGACTTGCCCTTGACCGGAATCCCGAACTCGACCAACGGCGCCTTGATCGTTCCCGGCGCGGCCGAACCGCGGCCGTCGCGTGCGGCCTCGGAAATGTTGAAGACTTCCACGCGCACCTTGTCGCCGTCGGGCAAATCGGTGGCCGCTTCGACGCACAGCTCGGCGGATTCCGTTACATAAGCCCAAATCGCCAAGTAGGGCTCACCCGGTTGCGGCCCCACGGGTCCGTGCTTTCGCCCGGCCTCCGGGGCAACGTTTACGGAAAAAGCGAACCGATTCCCCCCGGCCTCAGATTGAGAACGAGACTCGAGCAATCGCAACTCGACGTTGTCGAAGCACGGAATATCGCGCACGGCACGCAGAAAATCGGTGAGTCGCTGCGTCTGAGTCGTTTCTCCCGACACAAGAATCGTCGTTTGGGTATTCCGCCAATCTCGAACGAACTTTTCGCTCGCTCGTTTTTCTTGAGCTGCAAGATCTTCCTCGCCGATCGATGCCTGAGCGAAACGATCCTGGGTATCGGCGACCACGCTTTCTTCGATCGTCACATCGGTCAACACCAATTCGGGCGGCATCGCGGCAAACAAGCCTTGTAACAGCCGGGACCGCGGACGTCGTGTGTGCACCAAGGCAATGACGTCGGCCTTTTCCCGCATTGTCATCAGCCGTTCGCGGGCTTGGACCAACTCGGCGGCCCGTGCTTGAGCGGCTTCCCGGTGCGAGATGGCCTCCGCCAGCTCACCGTGAAGCGTATACGCGCGAATTCCTTCGACCGCGGCCGTCGCCAACACGACGACCAGCACGACGACCGACGACGCAATGAGCGAACGGCGGCGGCGCTTTTGGCTTCGCGCCTGCCGCAGCTCGGCGGGAAGAAAATCGATTTGCCGGATATTCGTCGCTTCCAGCACGGTGTTCTATGCTCCTATCCGTGGTTTCCGGTGGTCGCTTCAATTGGCGGCCGAACGCAGGGCCAACCCCGCCGCGACATCCCACACGGTGGGCTTGCCGATATACGTGTGACACTCGATACTTCGAAACGGATTTCCCAGCTCGGTCGGAACGCCCAATACCGAGCCGATCTTCGCGACCAGCCGCTCCGATGCTTCTCCGCCGCCGATCACGACACGATCCACAGTTTGGCCGCGAAACGTCACACTGTGATATCGCAAGCACATCGACAACTCGGCCGTCAAGCGATCCAGCGGTTCGCGCACCGCTTCTTCAATGTTGCGAACGATTTCAGGATCCCGGTTCTCGCTCCGGCGATCGCCGTTGTGGCGTCGCAACGAGACCACCGATTCGATCGACATCCCCAAACTTTGCGCCACCGCCTCGTCGAAGTTCCTGCCGCCGATCGGAACGTACTTGATGAAAATCGGCGAATCGTGGCGTGCGATCGCGACGACCGTGTTCGACGCACCGATGTTGACGAACATCATCGTGCGTTGCCGATCGTCCTCGCGTCGGAATTGGCGGGCATAGCAGCGGACCAGCGCAGCCGGTTCCGCGTCGGCCCCGATCAGCCGCATGCCGCACGAATCGGCGATGTCCATCAACTTTTCCACGGCTCGCTTGCGGCAAGCCATCAAAATGAGTTCGCTTCGCAGTGCATCGCCTTGGCGAACCTGCCCCGCCTCGAAAAAACGGATCTCGGCATCCTGCACGGGGACGGGCAATCGCGTTTCGGCTTCGGCGTAGACCGTTCGTAGCAACTCCGCTTCGCTCTGACAGGGAACGCGAATGTTTTGGACGAAGAGATCCCGAGCGCTCAGGCAAAACACGGCCTGTCGGCCGCGGAATCGACGCCCCCGCTTGGCGCGTTCAATGGCGTCGGCGATCGCATCGTCGCTTGCCGCTTCTTTCTCGCGGTCACGCCTTGGAAACTCGGCTGCCGACGTTTCCCACACGCGGCGACCGTCCGCCGTGAGCTGCACCAGCTTCACGACGCGGGAGCCGATATCGACGCCGATCGGCGAACAACGTTGGGGCAGTAAACCGACCATGCCGTTTACCCGTACCAAGGATTCTGATTCCGACTTCAATTTTCTGCCCCTATTCGCCCACCACGCGGGCGAGTCTACACGGCGTACGTCACGGCAGCGAAGCCGCGGCAACGGCCGATCCCGGTGCCGCCGCCGTGACATCACCCAACAGGGTTTCCCCCGTCACCGGCATCACGGCCGTCGCGATGTAGCGTGTCGCCTGTCCGCTTCCGCAGGCCAACCACACGTAAACGGGCTCCGTGTTTCCCGAGTCGCCGAGCGTATCGAATTCCAACGTGTAGCTTGTTGCCGGAGGACCGCTTCCCTCCGAAACACCCGCCAGACGCACCGGCATTCCCAAGCCGGGGAAGTCGTCCAGCCGAATCACTTGCCTGCCTGCGGTATCTTCCGGCGAGGCAAACGGCGAAGCGGGCAACTGGATACTCGCATCCACCGGTTCAATGAGGTACCGGTTTCCGCTCACGTCGAACGTCAGCCGGATCTTCGTGTTCATGGTCACGGCCAAGTGACGCGCGTAATCGATGTCGGACGCCACGCTTCGACCTGCCGCTTGGAGAGCGGTGGCCTGGCTGCCGCTACTGGCCGGCAGCACTACCGCCGCCACGATCGCGATGACCATGACGACCACCAGCAGCTCGACCAGCGTAAACGCCGGTCGTTTGCCGCGACAGGCCGACGCCGAAACGCGACTCGATGGGTGCGTGTTCATCGCTTCTGCCCGAGCTGTTTGCGTAACAGTTCGTTCTGCTCTTGCAACAACTTGTTTTGTTCGGCAAGGAGTTGACGAATCGCTTGGAGTTCCTTGATCATCTCCTGCCGCTGCGCGACCGAATTGGCGAACGGCTCGTTGCGGGGCGGCGCAGCATCACCCGCCCGGTAAAAGCCTAGCATCCCCAATGACAGGAGGACCGTCGTCACGATCGCTACAACATGTACTTTCCGCATGATTTCGTCTCCCGGCCTTTACGGCTTGCGTGTCCCTTTCCATGCACCGTGCGCTTTCCCGAGCGTGCTCGGCGACGATCTACTCGAGATCCTCCAACCAGCGAACCACCTTCCACCTTAATGCCGGCGTCGCGTCGATGTCGGTGGTGTCATCGGGATGCGGCATATACACCGGATCGACCGAACCGATCCAATGATGTCGATACGTGTCGGCATCGGCTTCGATGACGATCCACGGTTTGCAGGGCAAGTTTCTTTGGTTGTCGCACCAGACGGGAAAATACGAGGTCCCCGCCGTTCCCGCGGTGACAGCCGCATTGAATTCTTTATACAACTTCTTCCAGTCGGCCGATTGGTAGGCATCGACCGACTGGATTTCCAACTTGTCGCTGATGACATGACCTTTCAGAACGAGTTCCGCCGGGGCGTTTTTCTGCTCGATCTTGAATTCTGAAAACGCCGCCACAACCCCGGTGATATTGCGATTGCTGCCTTCGCCGATTTTCACTCTGGTGGCACACGCCACCGGCAAGACGACGGGGCCCGCGTCACCCAGCAGCGAGGGCAGTTCGGCGGGCAGCATGACGATGTTGTCGCCGTCAAAACGCAATTCGTCTCGACAGATGACCGTCCCTTGGATCGTCACGTTGTCGTGAATCGTCAATGTGCCGTCGCGATAGTAAATTCCGGCCGGATTCGTCTCCGGGTCGGGGGCCAAGGCCACGTTCGTCAAATCGGCCGCCAAGCGAGGAACGGTATACTCCGGCCCGCCGGGGTACAACCGATACGTATTGATCGCCCCAGGATGCACGTAGTCGGCGGCTATCGAGAGCAGTCCGCGGGTCGAAATCGCGTGTTGCAACCGCGTACCGATCTCGTACATGTAAGCGGCGCTTTGATTCGCCCACACCACCGACAGGGAAGCAGCAAACGGTCGGTAGTCCCCCACTTCGTCGTCGTACATGCGATAGAGGTCGTCGAGATATCTTCCCCGTGCGTTCGCATCGCTTGGATAATCGGGCGACAGTTCGATCTTGCCTTGGAAAAAAGGTTTGGCGTCGATGTGGGCCCCGAGATGAACCTTGCACGACCTGGTATCCGTCTGCGTGAAACTTCGCCACGTGAGATTGGACCAATTGCCGGGCTCGGCCGCCAATTCGCGGGGAATCAGCTCGACCACGGCTTTCGCACGCCGAGTGACGGACGTGCTCCCGTCACCGGGATCGGCCGTCGCTTCGACGTCGATCGTCACGCGAACGGCCTTGCGGTCGTAGTCGGGATCGCCCGGAGCCAACGCGTCGTCACCGGCTACATACCGGGCCTCGAAGTAGACATCGTCGGAAACATCGCGACGAAACGACGTACCGACGCCGGCCCAGTTCGCTTCGTGCATTTGCGCGAATGCGACACGCAACCCGATCGAGGCCGCTTCTGCCGCTTCGTTTCGCAAGTCCCGATTCCGCCCTCCAGCCGTTGATCGCGTCTCTACGCGCACGGCGACATAGGTGACGGACATCGCCAAGGCAAGAATCAATAAGACCACCACCAACGCCGATCCGTCACGACGAAGGCGTTTGCCGGGCGATCGCCTTTTCTCCGTCAACGCGAACGTTGCGTGAATTCTCTCAGGTCCTTCGTGCACATTCACCATGAGCCCTACAACCCGCTTATCCAAAGGTCAATCACCTCGATCACTCGCGGCAAGGGGGTAGTACAACGTCGCCGATCCGAACACCGTGAGATGTTCGATCTGCGATCCGGCGTCGGTCGCCAATTGAAACTCCGACTTCACCCAAACCCGGCGCATTCCGACTTCGGGCGTGAAGTTTCCTTGCGGCCACGGCAATTCGTCCCAGGCAATATTCACATCGTCGTCCCACTCGTCATCATTGGGTGTAACGCGCACGGAAAAACGGACGGCAGGGCGTTGGCTGCCGCCGACGGTCACCCAACGCACGTGACGGCTCAGAACGATCTTCTCGGCGTTCGGCGAGTTCCGAATCGCGTTTACAACGGCTCGCCAAGCTGTCTGGTTATTCGTCGCCGGGGCACTCGCCGAACTGTCGGGCAGACGGTACTCGCAAAACAAGGTGGGGTTGTCGGGATCCGGAGCAAACACGACCAATTCGCGTAGCAAAGGCGTTCCCGCCGGATCAGCGGCATCGGTTTCCGGCGCCCATACGACCAATGCGACGGGAAACAAATCGGATGCCACCGATTCGCTGACGACCCACGCACCCGGATAATTCTCGTTCGCCTGGGCATGTTCCACGAATCGGCGAACGCGCTCCACCAAACGCTGCCCGTCCTCGATCAACGTGTGCCGAGCCGAAGCCTGCCCGTACACAGTGACCGACGACGATTGTAGGGCGGCCAACGCGGTGACGATCAGCAACATCAACGAGATGGCAACCAACAGCTCGATCAACGTGAGACCGGTTCGCGTTCGACAAGCCGATGCCGAACGCCGGTGGCTCAGTCGTCTCGCAAATCGTCGCGTATCGAGCGATCGCCGAACATGCCGCGTCATGATCCCCAATCCTCACTGGGAATGTGAGATACGATGTATCGCTCCCGTGCCAACTCACGCGTGACACCGTCCGGATAGGTTCGCGAAACGACGACTTCGACGGCGCGATAGTTGCTCGTTTGTCCGGCGGGTAATCGCTCGAAGGTCGTTTCGTCGACATAGTAGACGCGGCAAGATCGCTTCCAGCCTTCCAGCGACATCACCGACTGCATGGAAGCCAACCGGGTTCCCCCGGCATCGTTCTCGGTACCCAGCGGAATCCCGTAAGCATCTTGCGGCGGCGAAGCTTCCCAACCGTTGAAGTCGTCGATGTCGTCGTACTGCTCGCGGGTACCGGTCGCTTTCTCCCCCGCATCGGGCCCCACCGGACCGTAAGGATCGTACAAACGGCGGGAATCGTCACGCTTGGTGTACTCCGCATAGATCTTGCCCAAGATTTCATCCATCAATTGACGGGCGAGCAGCTCGGCTACGAAGCGATCGCGCGTATCGTCGGATTGGTATTGCAACGATGCCAGGCTCGAAAAGAGGGCCGTTGCCGCGATCACGGTCACCGCGATGGCAACCATCGCTTCGATCATCGTGAACCCTCGACAGCGACGGCCCCGGCCGGCTCGACCGGGCAGTTTCCCTTCCGCGACCACCTTGACGTCCTCCCGAACGACACAAGCGATGGGCTAGTTTCAGCGAGACATAAGAACACCCCTATTGGTACTATAGGTCACCCAGCCTGCGACGCCCGAGCGCCGTCGATGCAAAGCTGATTTCCTCGGTGCCATCGAGACGCCGATACAATTGCCCCAATCCGCATACGTCGCCTAATCGAACCTTCAGGCATCACCTCGTTGCACTTTGCGCGCAAAAAACATCCCGCCGCCAATCGTAGCGACGGGATGTTGTTCGGCGTCGGTGTTCGCTTCGCCGGATTTCAACCGGCGCGAGAACGGCGAAACTCTAGTCCACTCGGCTTTCGAGGTAGCGAGCCAACTGATGGAAGTCCTCGTTCGGATCGATCAAGCGCGCGTGCGCCCGCAAACGACTCATGTCGATCAAGTTCTCAAACGGCTCGTACACCAAGCTCAGTTGACCACCGACCGACACCATCACACCGTCGAGTTTCTCTTCGACCAACGCGCGGTACGCACCGACCCCAAGTTGACTTCCCAAGATGATGTCGAACGCCGTCGGCTGATGGCAACGAACCTCGTAACCGAATTGCAGCGGATTGATCTTGATCCGCTTGTGGCCCCGGCGTTCGAGCTCTTGGTTGACCAACTGCGCGATACGGCCGGTAAACTTGACTTGCGAAATGGGGAAGTGGCCGAACGTGTCGGGTTTGAGTTCCTCGAATTGCTCCGTCGGAATGCAACGGCGCAATTCTTCGAGCGGAAAGTATTCGCCGAGGCCTTCCGCCATGACCACGACCCCGTGCCGTTTTCCCTCCTTTTCGCGGGCGATGATCGTGTCGGCGATGCGCGACACAACTTTGTCGAGTTTGATCACCCGGCGTTGGATGACCTCTTCCGTCACGCCGTCGGTGACCAGCTCGCCCGATTTCGGATCACGCGTCGGCTCGGTGGTCCACCAATCGTCCGGCACGTCTTCCAAGCTCACCGCCAAGCTGCCGTCGCCGGCGATCGAGGCGCCGTAGGCCAACCAACCGGCCTTGCGTCCCATGACCTGCACGAAGAAGTAAGCGCCGGCAGCCTTGCCGTCGAGCATCAAATTGCGAATCTGGGTGCCGAGCATGTCGACGGCGGTGAAGTAGCCGAACGTAAAATCGATGCCCTTGTAATCGTTGTCGATCGTTTTCGGCAGGTGCACGACCTTGATCCGCTTGGAACCTTC
>CAYVVR010000146.1:0-8486 GCA_964454655.1 uncultured Planctomycetaceae bacterium
CGGTCCCTGCGTGAATCAGCGCCCTTGCCGTCGCGTAGTTGCGAACGATCGTCGCATAGTGCGTGGCGTGGGCGGCATGGGCGACCGAGCCGACGATCTCGGCCAGATACGCGGCACCACCGACGGCTTCCAACTCCCCCGCCCGCTTGAGCCGGTCGGTCAGCAAGACGACGTCGATTTGCTCGGCGTTTGAGTGCATCTCGACGAGCTGATGATAGATACGCCGATGCGCATCGACATAGAAATCGTTTTCGTGCACGATCGGAATCACGTCGTCGAGCACGTCGGGATCGATCAGAATCGAGCCGAGAACCTGGCGTTCGATTCCTTCGTCGTGCGGCGGCGTACGATCGACCAGCGAGGCGTGCGAAGCGTCTTGTCGCCGGCGGGTCTGCGCATCGAGCGAATCCATTGTCGTTTCCCCTCCGTAGTCCGCACGGCCGTGAACGGCCGCGTAGCAGCATGGCGAGAAGCTGTTCGGCTCTCCCAGTTTGTTCCACCCGCGTGCCCGGTTGCAAGAGTCGTCCTCGAGCACCGCCTTCCGATGTCGATTATTTTGCGACGGCCGCGAGGCACGGACCACACCGCGCTTGTGGGGCCCCAAGCCGCACGCGAGCCGTCCACCGATTTAGGCACTTCTCCCGATCTCCGGCGAGCTTCCGCGCGGAGCAGGTAACTTGGGATGTTTTGCGAGCCCAAGCCGAAGTCGCCGTCATACTTTGTGCCGCAAGAAAGACAAAAGGCGGAAACTCGGCATCGAGAGCTTCCGCCTCTGCTTGGATTCGTTGCGGCTCAGGCCTGCGGGGCACCGTCGGCGACGGCCGGCACGACCCACACCTTCAGTTCGGTATCGACGTCGGGCCCGAGGTGAATCTTCACCGTGTACAAGCCGAGTTCCTTCAGCGGCCCTTCCAAGCGAACCTGTTCCGGCTTGATGGAAATGTTTTCTTTCTTGAGGGCTTGAACGATCTCGGTCGCACCGACGGAGCCGTACAGGTGGCCTTCCTCGTTCGCGTTCGCCTCGATGCTCACGCTCAATTGGGCGATGTTGTCGGCCAATTGACGCAGCGACGCGAGCCGAGCCCGCTCGATCTCGAGCAACTTGGCCTTGTGCTTTTCGACCATCCGCTTGTGATGATCGGTCGCGATCGTGGCAAGCCCCTGAGGGAGCAAATAGTTGACGGCGTACCCGCGCTTGACCTCGACCACGTCGCCCACCTTACCCAGGTGTTCGATCGACTGGACCAACAGGAGCTGGACTCCACCGTTGGGCCCCTTGGGGAGTTTGCCTCCGCGAAGGCCCGCTTTTTTCTTCCGCTTCGATTTCGGACTGGCCATGATCACCCTCGTTGGATTCATCCGACCACGCCCGGAGCGTGGTGTACGTTACGTGGTTAGTTTTCTATGGACGTCGGAGTGATGCGCCGTACGCCTTAGAACGGAACGTCGTCGCCGAAGTCATCGGCGAAATCGTCTGCCGGCGCTTCGCTCTCGGACGGCATCGGCCGCGACGCACTTTGCCGCGAACCGCCTTCGTTTCGCGGTCCCGCCAAGAACTGCATTCGTTCGCCGACGACCCGCAATTTCGATCGCTTTTGACCGTCCTGGGTTTCCCAGGTATCGAGTTTCAATCGCCCCTCGATCAAAATCGGCGAGCCCTTCGTCAGGTACTCGCAGATGATTTCGGCCGTTCGTCCCCAAAAGGTGACATCGACGAACGTCGCTTCTTCGACCCATTCACCGTTGGCGTTCTTACGCCGGTCGTTCACCGCTACCCCGATCTCGCACACGTGCGTTCCACTGGGAGTCGAACGCAACTCGGGATGC
Source organism: uncultured Planctomycetaceae bacterium (assembly GCA_964454655.1). Lineage (GTDB taxonomy): Bacteria > Planctomycetota > Planctomycetia > Pirellulales > Thermoguttaceae > CAYVVR01. The sequence goes on from CAYVVR010000146.1 coordinate 1,828, forward strand.
CGCGTCAGGTTCCCCACCAGGATCACGCGATTGTAACTGGCCATGTGTCGACTCCTTGCCCCACGTCATACGAGTCGGAGTTTAAGCCCACGACCGCCCAAATGGACGGCGATCAGGCGGTTTCTCCCTCGGCCTGCACGGCGGCGGCGTCGGGTGCGGGTTTTTCGGCCGCTTCTGCGTCATCCGATTCCGGCGACTCTTCGATCGCCTCGCCGCTAGCGTGTGCGATCAGCACTTCCACGATCCGCGGATCCAATTTCACGAACAGGAACCGCAAGATACCCGGGGCGTGGCGCAACCGCTTGCTGATCTCGTCGAGCTTGCGCCCGTCGATCTTGAAGTAGGTCAGCCAGTACGTCCCCTTGCGGTGTCCTTCGATCGGATACGCCAAGCGACGTTCTTCCCAAATACGGCTGACGAGGAACTCGCCGCCGGCTTCTTCGATCACCTTGGTGAACTGTTGGACGACACCATTGGGGTCCCGGGCGAATTGACCGGAATCCAAAATGTACAAGCCTTCGTAGAAGTTCTGAGCCAAGACCACGCTCCTTCAGTGGCTGTACGCGCGTAACAACCGACTTTCGAACCAGGGAACCGTCGCCCCGACGGCGATCGGCTCGAACCAGTGATCTGTATCCACCCCGCGGAAAACGCTTCCGCGGCCGTTTCGTGCGAAGCGATCGGTCCGCCTCGCAACTCGCCGAATCGCCGCAGGCGACGTTCGCCGAGTCATCCGTTGTATCGATTCATCGCCACGTCGATGCCGCATTCGACCCAAGCCACAACCGCTTCGGCGGCCCGATCGAACGCTTGCTCGATGACGGGGCGTTGTTCGCTCGCAAAGCGATCCAACACGTAATCGGCCGCATCGGCACCGGCCGGCGGCCGCCCGATGCCCACCCGCAAGCGAGGGAAATCGTCACGTCCCAACATGCGGATGATGTCGGCCAATCCCTTATGACCACCGGGCGAACCCTTCGGACGCAACCGAAGCTTTCCCAGCGGCAAATCGAGGTCGTCGCAGACGACCAAAATATCTCGCGGTTCCAACCGATAAAATCCGGCGCAGGCGGCAACACTCGTCCCGCTCCGGTTCATGTATGTCGTCGGACTCAGCAGGAGCACCTTTTCGCCGGCGATCCGTGTTTCGACGGTTTCGCCGTGGAACTGTTTTCGCGGCTTCCCGTCGCCCCACTTCTCGGCCAAGATGCGAAGCACCTCGAAGCCGACGTTGTGCCGCGTGCCTTCGTAGCGACGCCCCGGATTTCCCAACCCGACCACAAGCTTCATGATCGGCTCCCGTTCGGGCGAGTCGCCGGACTCACCGCCGGTCAGCCACGCCAGGAAACGTCGCAGCACGCGTCACCTCGACCGCATCACTGGTCGTCCTGCTCGTCCTCCTCTTTCTTCCGACCGATCACCTCGGGTTCCGCGGCACCGGCTTCGGCGGCTTCTTCTTCCTCTTCCGCGGCCTCGCCGGCGACATCGCAACTGACGACGGCCGTAGCCGGATCGATGTCGACCTTGGCCCCTTCAGGCAACGCGAGATCGGCAACCGTGATATGTTGCCCGATCTGCAAGTTGTTCACCTTCACGACCACCTTTTCGGGGATCGACGTGGCCGGGCAGGCCATATCGAGCTCGTGGAGATGCACCTTGAGCACACCGCCTTCTTTCACGCCGGGGGCTTCGCCGCGAATTTCGATGGGCACGGTCACTTCGACCGATTCCCCCTTCGACACCCGCAGGAAATCGACGTGCAAAATCTCGAGGCCCCACGTATCCCACTGGACCTCTCGAATCACGGCGTCCTCTTGAACCCCGCCGTCGAGCCGGACCATACGCGAACCGTGCCGAACGGCCGCTTCCATCTCGGAAGCCGGAACCGACAAGGCGACACACTCTTGCTTGTGGCCGTACAAATTGGCCGGAATCAAACCTTGCGCTCGCAAGCGCCGTGCGTTTCGCTTGCCGAATACGTTGCGAACCTCGACATGCAATGTTTCGCTCATGGGCTCCACCTGAATCAGCCGTTCGCACCGTGCGAAGGGCGATACGCTCCCCCTCGACGGCGCACTCAACGCCGTGCGGAATATCTACAAGATGCCCATTATCAGGCAATCGGCGGATCGAAACCAGCCCCACCCGGACGTCCGATCCAAACAACGGGCATCCATCCTGACACTACTCACTGCCGACCCCCACGTCGGTTTCCCGCTCGGGAGTCGAAACCAGTGATTTTCACGAAAATCGAGAGAATTGCAAGCCCCACCCGCGATCGCTCTTCGTAGAGACGCCGCATGCCGCCGGTCCCATCCCCGGCCACCCCGGCAGTCATCGCGTTTACCGCAGACCGCCCAGCCTACGGAATTTCACGAAGTCACCTCGGCATCGTGCTTCCGCTGCGAGGCCTGATGAACCGGCACGACGGATCGCGGCAAGCGGCCGATCTCGCGGTACGTTCGGAACAAGTGACTGACCGATTCGTTCCGGTGAATCCGCTTCACGGCCTCTCCCAACAAGTGCGAGACGGTCTCGACCCGCATGTTGGGCAACCGTCGATCGGCAGAAAGCGGGATCGTGTCGGTCACGACGATCTCTTCGACCTCGGCGGCCCGAAGTCGCTCGATAGCGGGGCCGCAGAACACCCCGTGCGTGGCAGCCAGATAGATTTTTGCGGCACCGGCCTCGCGGACCATCTCGGCCGCACCGCAAATCGATCCGGCCGTGCTGATCATGTCGTCGAAGATCAAGGCGATCTTACCTTCGAGATCGTCGCCGATCAGGTGGGCCTGATGTGCCGTGCCGGAGGCGTCTCGCCGCTTGTCGACGATTGCCAACTTCCCGCCGAAGGTCGACACGTGCATCAGCGCCCGCTTGATGCTTCCCGCATCGGGGCTGACGACCACGATGTCCTCCATCGGATAGCCCATTTCGAGGAAATAGGCATCCAAGACGGGGGCCGCGTAGAGATGATCGACGGGAATATCGAAAAAGCCCTGAATCTGTGCGGCGTGCAAATCCATCGTGAGCACGCGATCGGCTCCGGCTCGCGTGATCAAGTTCGCCACCAGCTTGGCCGTGATGGGAACGCGCCCTTCGTCCTTGCGGTCTTGACGTGCGTAGCCGAAATAAGGAATCACGGCGGTGATGCGTTCGGCGCTCGCCCGTTTGAAGCTGTCGATCATGATCAACAGCTCCATCAGGTTCGAGTTCACCGGATCGCAAGTCGACTGCACGATGAAGATGTCCCGTCCGCGGACATCTTCTTCGATCTTGCAGTAGATTTCCCCGTCGGGAAAATTCGTGATCGTGATCTTCCCCAAGGCCAGGCCGAGGTATTCCGCCACGCGTTCAGCCAGAGGACGGTTCGAACGACCGCTGAAAATTTTCATGCTGTTCGTGCTCGCCAACGGGGCCATCGTCGGGTAGCCGTTTTCGTCTTGTTCACCACGTTATCGGCCCGAAGGCCGAAATTCGACCTAATTTTAAATCCGCAGGAAAAGAATGCTCGCCGAAACGAGCACGAGGCGATCCGCCGTGCGCCACCGACACCACGCGGAATGAACATCGGCGACACCGCCGCATGCGGCACCTTCACCAGTGGTCATCTTGCCACGATTCGGCCGATCTTTCCAGATCTTGGGCACGACTTTTTTTCTGCCGCAACCGTCATTTATGGGCACTCAAACGGGGTTTCACGGCCGCCGCCGTGGTGGAAACGGCTTTCGTCGGCCGCTTGAGACGGCACGACGGCCAAAAGCGAAAATCCGAGAAGCATCCAGAGGGAGGACACTTCTCGGACATCGCCGTTTGTTGCTCGGTTCGGGACGTTTTCGCGCCCGTACCGATCCCCGTTAAGGCATCACGCCGGGCGTATCGGTGAGGAAGGCTCCGTTGTCGGCGACGCGGAAGAGCGGACGGAATTTCGAGTTGATCGCCTCGATCGACGACCGTCCCGGATACCAAACGAGTCGAATGGCCACCGCCCAGCTTTCTTCCTTCAAACCGTCGGCCCCCGTGCCTTCGTCGGGGCTGAGGTAGGTCACGACGTTTTCCAAGGCCCAACTGGTGCCCAACGGAATCGTGGCATCGGCACCGAGGAGGCCGTCCCCGTTCCCCGAAAACCCGACCCACAACCGGCCTTCGCCGCCGCCGGAGAAATGACGCCGGTAGAAGAACGCGAACACGTCGGTCGGCTCCAGCGGCGTCGTCAAACGGTTTTCGAGGTTATCGACCGCCAATTGTCCGTCGCCGACGCCGTACGCTCCGAAATACCCGATTTCACGTCGGTCGTCGAGCCACAACGAAACTTCGCTTCGAATCTGCTTCGCATCGGCGTCGTCGTAGTAGCTGTCGTGCATCCAGTCGAAGACGACACCCCATTGCAGCCGCGAACACTCGGGCCGATAGAAAATCCCGGCGGTAAGGAACGATTGCGTGCGGTTGGCGCCCCAAACCGTCGTCGAGTCGACGGCCGTCAACGCTGCATGACCAGGAAAATCGCTATGCACGACGCGAGCCCCGACTTGGTAACCGATGCCCCAAGGATCGCCCAAGGGGGCCCCCCAGTTCAAGGCGTAGTTGAAACCGAAATTGCCGTTGCGGCCCAAGTCGGCCGGTCCCTTGAAGCCGTGTGCCCCGAACGAAACCTCGAGGTTGCGATACCAGCCGCTATGCAACAACCGCATGACCGGGCCGGGATAATAGCAACCATCCATCATCGGGCCGCCGTGCAGGGGACAAGGACTACCCGAGCCGCAAGCCACGCAATCGCCGGGAACGGGACCGCCCTGGACCACGTCGCCGGGCTGCAAGCCGTCGTCGACGATCGGCCCCATGATTTCGCCTTCTCCCAAGACGATCTCTTCACCACTTTCGCCGGGCGGCGTGGGAATCAACTCGGGCGTTTCCTGCGCTACCGTGTGGATGTGGGCACCGCCGACGCGAGTCGCGGCACGAGGATTCTGGAACAACCAGTGGGTCAACGGGCCGCCCATTTGGGAAGCTTGCGTCTGGGCAATGTAGGCCGTTTGGCCAAAGGCGGGAGCCGCCCAAACAGCCCCCAACAAGCCGAGCACCATCGCGGAGAACTTCAGGGAGGACATGTTCGACACCTCTCGGAATGATCGTCTGTGCGCTTCGTCGAGAGAAAACCGCCTAGCAACGGCGGAAATCTCGACGGGTTTCTTCCGCCCGCACCATGCCGGGCAAACCAAGCGCAGTACATCTTGCCGAGAGATGTATCGAACCGACAGCGGCTGATTCTTCCGTTAAAGTCGCCACAATCCGCAAATTTTAACAGAAACACCCCTAATCCAAGGGAAGAATAACACCCTTTTCAGGTGTACGCTCGATCGATTGCTTGGGCCAGATCGTCCCAAAGATCGTCGGGATCTTCCAAGCCGACGGAAATCCGGATCAAGCCGTCGGTGATGCCGTGCGCCAACCGATCTTCGCGGTCGTAGCTGGCATGTGACATCGAGGCCGGTTGCTCGATCAACGATTCGACCGCGCCGAGACTTACGGCAAGCTGGAACAAATGCGTCGACTCGGCAAGCTTCTTCGCCTGCTCGTACGTTCCGTCCAGCTCGAAGCTGAGCATGGCCCCGAATCCGCCGTCCATCTGCCGGGCGGCGACGGCGTGGCCGGGATGGCCTCCCAAGCCGGGGTACAGCACGCGGGCGACTTTCGGGTGCTTCAACAGACGTTCAGCCAAGACCGCGGCGCTTCGACACTGTTCCCGCACACGCAATTCGAGGGTTTTCAGGCCGCGAGAACACAGATACGCCTCGAACGGGCCCATAACAGCACCGGTCGCATTCTGGATGAAATAGAGCCGGTCGAAAAGCTCCTTGTCGCGAACGACGACGACACCGCCGAGCACGTCGCTGTGCCCCCCGATGTACTTGGTGGCCGAGTGCATGACGATATCGGCGCCGAGCTCCAACGGGCGGGTCAAAACGGGCGTGGCGAACGTGTTGTCCACTCCCAACAACGCGTCGTGGCGGTGGGCGACCTCGGCACACGCAGCAATGTCGGTGATCGACATCAGCGGATTGCCCGGCGACTCGATCCAGACCAGTTTCGTCTGCGGCAGATCCCGCAAGGCGGCATCGAGCCGATCGGGATCTTTCGTGTCGACCAGCGTGATACCGATGCCCGCCGGTTTCAGAATCTTGTGTAGCAGGCGGTACGTGCCGCCGTAGATGTCTTCGCCGGCGATCACGTGATCACCGGGCGTCAGCCACATCATCGCCCCGTGCACGGCGGCCATCCCCGAGGCATACGCCAACGCCCCGCAACCGCTTTCCAACGACGCGATCGTTTGTTCGAAGCACGCGCGGGTGGGGTTTCCACTGCGCGAGTAGTCGAAACGGCCCCAATCGCCGGCTCCCGGCTGCACGTAGGTCGCCGCCGTGTAAATCGGTCGCACGACCGCCCCCGTCTCGGGATCGGGATCGTTACCCACATGAATCGCTCGTGTTCGAAATCGCATGCATCGGCTCCGGTTGGGACATCGCGACGACCGACCGTCGGCCGTAACGACCAATTCGCGTAGCGACGGCTCGACGCCACGTCCCCCTTGTGCGGCAACGGGTCGTTTGTCGCCGCGACTTTTCGTCGGACTCCAAGGAAGACGCCGAAAGAACGCGAAG
>CAYVVR010000147.1:0-8439 GCA_964454655.1 uncultured Planctomycetaceae bacterium
CTCGTTCGTCGATTGATGGACTACCATACCGCGAAAGAACGCATCGACGACCTACACGGCGAACTGCCTGTTCGAGAAGCCGAAGTCGCCCGACTGCGGGAAAAGCTCGAGACCGCCGAAGGCAAAGAACGCAAGAAAGTAAAACGTGATCTTCAGCGTGCGGAAGCCCATCTGGCGACGCTGAAAGAGACCGTCGCCGCGGTGGAATCGCAAATCGCCGCCGTCGAGGGCGACGCCGACTTGGCGGCCAAGGCGGCCGCCCATCCGAACATCGGCGAGGCCGTTCTCGAAGAAACGGCCAAGTTGCACGCGGGCGATCCCGAAAATGTGCGATTGTGGAAAGAATTCCTGCCGCACAGTCTCGACGAAATCAATCGCGTCTACCGTCGCTTGGGTGTTTCCTTCGATCACACGCTGGGAGAGAGCTTTTATCACGATCGGCTGAAACCGCTGGTCGACGACCTGCTTGCGCGCGGCATCGCAAAAGTCAGCGACGGCGCCGTGTGTATCTTCTTCGACGACATTGACGTACCGATGATCGTCCGCAAAAAAGACGGGGCCTTTCTGTACGCCACGACCGACCTGGCGACGTTGGCGTACCGCATGGAAACCTGGCATCCCGACGCGATTTTGTATGTGGTCGATCACCGCCAGAGCCTTCATTTCACGCAATTGTTCACGGCCGCCCGCATGCTCGGTTTCGACGACGTCGAACTCGTCCACGTGGCTTTCGGCACGGTGTTGGGCAGCGACGGCCGCCCGTTCAAGACTCGCTCGGGCGACACCGTGGCGTTGGAAGGCCTGTTGGACGAGGCCGTTCGCCGCGCCGGAGAGATCGTGGCCGCCAACGACGACGCCAAGCCGAACGGCCCCGAACTTTCGCCCGAGGAACGCCGTCGCATCGCCGAAGTCGTCGGTATCGGCGCTTTGAAATACGCCGACCTGTCGCAAAACCGCACCAGCGACTACGTATTCAGCTACGACAAGATGCTGGCGATGAACGGAAACACGGGCACCTACATGCAATACGCGTATGCCCGCATTCGCAACATCTTCGCCAAAGGCGGTATCGACATCGACGCGGTTCGAAATTCGTCGGCGACGATTCAGCTTCGAGAACCGGCCGAACGATCGCTCGGGCTGGAACTTTTGCGGTTCTCGGAAACGCTCGAAATGGTCCCGGTCGATTACCGCCCGAACGTGCTGACCGGTTATTTGTACGACCTGGCCGCCCGCTTCACGACCTTCTACGAGAATTGTCCGGTGCTGAAGGCGGACGACGACGCCGTGCGATCCAGCCGACTGCTGTTATGCGACCTGACCGCCCGGGTCATCCGACAGGGATTGGACCTGTTGGGTATTCAAGTCGTCGACCGCATGTGATCGACTGATCGAACCGTTCGTCGATCGGCGTTTCCATAACGCAATCTTCGCACCGAGCGGCACGGCATCGGTACGGTCGGATTACAGCCGCTCTCCTCGGCAGGCCGTCCCACGGTTGGAACCGTTTGCCGTTTTCGGCACCAACCGTCCTCTGACCGCCCCACGAAGAAAGGGCCGAGAACCGACGCGACGTCGATTCTCGGCCCGAAATGTCACGATTGATTCGGCTCGATCGGTCGGATGTCGATTCGGTGAGTCACACTCCTAGGACCGAATGCCGGCCGATCAATCGAATGCGTTCACGATCGAACTACTTCTCGGCCTTGATGGAGGCCTGAGCAGCGGCCAAGCGAGCGACCGGCACGCGGTACGGCGAGCAGCTCACGTAGTTCAGCCCGGCCTTGAAGCAGAACTCGACCGAGGCGGGCTCACCACCTTGTTCGCCGCAGATACCGATCTTCAGGTCGCCGCGGGTACCGCGTCCCTTTTCGACGGCCATCTTGATCAACTGACCGACGCCGTCTTGGTCGATCGTCTGGAACGGATCGGCAGCCAAGATGCCGTTTTCGATGTAGTCGGGCAAGAAGCCGCCGACGTCGTCCCGGCTGAAGCCGAAGGTCATCTGCGTCAAGTCGTTCGTTCCGAACGAGAAGAACTGGGCCGTCTTCGCCATGCGATCGGCCAGCAGGCACGCCCGCGGGATCTCGATCATCGTACCGTACAGGAAGTCGACCTTTTGGCCGCTCTTCTGTTCGACCTCGGCGCTGACGCGGTCGACGATCTTCTTGACGACGTCGAGTTCGTTCACATCGCACGTGACCGGAACCATGATTTCCGGATGCGGATCCTTGCCTTCGGCCTTCAGCTCGGCAGCCGCTTCGAGGATCGCCCGAATCTGCATCTCGGTGACGGCCGGGTAGGTGATTCCCAAACGCACACCGCGATGCCCCATCATCGGGTTGACTTCGTGCAGCTCTTTGCCGCGCTTGTTGACCTCGTCGACGGTGATGCCCAACGCCTTCGCCAGTTCGGCCTGCACCGAGGGATCTTGCGGCACGAATTCGTGCAACGGCGGGTCGAGCAACCGGATGGTGACGGGAAGGCCGTCCATCGCCTCGAGCGTGCCCTTGATGTCGCGCTTCACGAACACGGCCAGCTCGTCGATGGCCTGCTGCCGTTCCTCGTCGGAACTCGACAAGATCATCTTCCGCAAAGCGAACAACGGCTCGTCGGAACCTTCGCCGTAGAACATGTGCTCGGTCCGGAAGAGCCCGATTCCTTCGGCGCCGAAATCGCGGGCGACCTTGGCGTCGGCCGGGGTGTCGGCGTTCGTCCGCACACCCAACTTGCGGAACTTGTCGGCCATCGCCATGAATTTCTGGAATCGCGGGTTCTCGGTGGCGTCGATCAAGGGAAGCTCGCCCTTGTACACCTTCCCCTTGGTTCCGTTCAGCGTGATCACGTCACCCTCTTTCAGGGTCACGTCGCCGACGGTCATCGTCTTGGCGGCGACGTCGATCTTCAACGCCCCGGCGCCGACGATGCAGCACTTACCCCAACCGCGGGCGACCAACGCGGCGTGGCTGGTCATACCGCCGCGCTGCGTGAGGATACCGACGGCGGCACGCATGCCTTCGACGTCTTCGGGGTTCGTTTCTTCACGCACCAAGATGACCTTACGACCGGCTTTCGCCGCGGCCTTGGCATCGTCGCTGGTGAAGACGATTTCGCCGACCGCACCACCGGGACCGGCGGGCAAACCTTCGCAGAGCACCTCGGCCGACTTCTCGGCGTTCGGGTCGACCAACGGATGCAACAGCTCGTCGAGCTGGTTGGGCGACACGCGGGTCACGGCGATCTTCTCGTCGATCAGCCCTTCGTCGAGCATGTCCATCGCCATGTTCAGAGCGGCCGTACCGGTTCGCTTACCGTTGCGGCACTGCAACATCCAGAGGGTGCCCTCTTGGATGGTGAACTCGATGTCCTGCATATCGCGATAATGCTTTTCGAGCTTGTCGCGAATCTCGACGAGCTGTTTGTACAGCTCGGGCATTTCGGTTTCCAACGACGGCAGATGCTTGTTCTGCTCGTTCTTGGTCTCTTCGTTCAAGGGGTTGGGCGTGCGGATACCGGCCACCACGTCCTCACCTTGGGCGTTGACCAGCCATTCGCCGTAGAACTTGTTTTCGCCGGTGGCCGGGTTGCGGCTGAACGCCACACCGGTCGCCGAATTTTCGCCCATGTTCCCGAAGACCATGCTTTGCACGTTCGTCGCGGTGCCCCAATCGTCGGGAATGCCTTCGATGCGGCGATACGCGACCGCTCGCTTACCGTTCCAACTCTTGAAGACGGCGCCGATACCGCCCCACAATTGCTCGAAGGCGTCGTCCGGGAAGGGTTTGCCGAGCACCTCTTGGACCTTCGCCTTGTATTGCTCGCACAGCTCTTTGAGATCGTCGGCGGTCAGGTCGGTGTCGCTGGTGTAGCCCTTGGCTTCTTTCATCTCATCCATCAGCTTCTCGAGCTGCTGGCGGATGCCCTTGCCCTCTTCGGGCTCGATGCCTTCGGCCTTTTCCATCACCACGTCGGAATACATGGTGATCAGGCGGCGGTAAGCGTCGTACACGAAGCGTTCGTTGCCGGTCTTCTTGATCAAACCGGGAATCGTGGCGCTGCACAGACCGACGTTCAACACCGTCTCCATCATGCCGGGCATACTTTGCCGGGCACCCGACCGACACGAAACGAGCAGGGGATTTTCGGAATCACCGAACTTCATCCCCATGGCCTCTTCCGTCTTCTTGAGGGCTTCTTCGACCTGCTCTTTGAGCCCTTCGGGATATTGGCCGTCGTGGTTCATGAAGTAGGTGCAGACCTCGGTGGTGATCGTGAAGCCGGCCGGAACGGGCAGGCCCAAGTTCGCCATTTCGGCCAGGTTCGCCCCCTTACCACCGAGCAGTTCTCGCATCTCGGCGGTGCCTTCCGTCCCCTTCGGACCGAAGAAATAGACGTATTTGTCTGCCATGATCTGTTACCCTCAAAAAAAGAGATGGAAAGTGAACGTGTTGTCCCGGAAGCGGCCTATCCGTGTCGCCTCCGCGTCGCTGGTGTATCGAAGATCTCAACCTACCGATTTTCTGCCGACCGGTCGTACGACACCGGCATTCCACCTGCCCGGAAGCGTGCTCGCAGCAAACTCAATTCTTGCTGACAAATTTTTCCAAACTTGCCCTCCCGACAAATTGGGCTGGGAGCACCGGTCGGTCCCTTAAGCGGCGGGCGAGTTACACAAAACAGAAATTGCGCAGTTTATCGGTGGGGGGGTGAACCGTCAAGGAACCCCAAATTGGGGTCGGCCCCTTGTGAGGCGCCTTGCCGATTATGTATCTCCTCGATTCTCTAGTCGTTACGACGATCGCAGACCGCCAAGCCGCCGATTGTTCGCCGTCTTGTGCCGCGTCCCCGCTCGCGTGATAATCGCGGTAGCCTGCACCGATTCGACGGCACGGTTTTCGGTTATTTCGCAACATCCGGTCGAAAGGTTCGCCCGCCCGCATGAAGAATCTCGACGACGACCGACGCCTCTTGGGGACCAGGCTTTTTCTCATCGGCGTGCTGTTCGAATTGGGCGCCGGAATTGCAGCCTTGATCGCCGGTTGGGTGATCGGTTGGGATGTCCTCGCCACGCTCCGGTGGTCGTCTTCGGGAATTCTCCACGGCGCGGCGGCCACCGTACCGATGATCGGGTTTTTGGTGATCAGCGTGCACCTACCGTGGCGGGTGTTCGTTGAATTGCGCGAGACCGTCGAAGAGGTGCTCGTGCCGCCGTTTCGGAAGATGTCGATCGCGCAATTGGCTATCTTGGCGACGGCGGCCGGTTGGGGTGAGGAACTCTTGTTTCGAGGGCTGCTTCAGGGATTCGTCACCGACCGCTGGGAGGGCATCACCGGCACGGTGATGGGGATCGTCGTCGCGAATCTCTTGTTCGCTTGTGCGCATCCGGTATCGAAGACCTACATGGCCGTCACCGGCGGCTTGGGCGTGTACTTGAGCCTGTTGTGGTTGTGGTCGGGCGATCTTGCCGCACCGATCACCGCCCATGCTGCATACGACCTGCTGGCACTGCTGTATTTGCTGCGGATATCCCGCCGGTCGACGCCGGAACACGGCAGCGAGACGGCCGACCGGCCGGTCTCGGTATCGGACGGCGATGCGTGAGTTCGTTCACCCGTCCAACGCCTTCTCCAAGTCTTTGGCCAGGCGTTCCCCCGAAGCCAGCGCACCGGCAAGATCGTCTTCCGGCGGATTCATCAGCATGTCGAGCCAGCCGATGTAGCGATTCAACATGTCGCGAGGCCACTCACCGCCGTCCTCGCGTTTCACCAGCAGGCTTTCCATCAAGTGCGTGCAACGTGTGACCTGATCCAAGGGGACCACGGTCGCGGCCGACTTGATCGTGTGCAGCGTGCGGGCGATTTGGAAACTGACGTCCAATTCCGGCCGATCGCCGGTGATCTGCTCCATGAGGCCGAGCAACGTCTTGCGGTGAGTGAACAGCTCCTGCATGAACGTCTGCCAGAGTTTCGGATCGACGCCCTCGGGTTCGGCGGGCATGAACTCCAGGGCCGCACCGTCTTCGGTATCTTGTTCCACTTTTGCACTCGGTGCGGTCTCGGCCTCGGGTTCTTCGCTCGCCGTCGGTTCAGGTTCTTCAGGTACCGTATCGGCTGCCGGTTCTGCTTGCGAGTGCTCGGCGACCGGCGGTTCGTCGGCAGATTGCGAATCGGTGGCGACAGCGGGTTCCGGCGCCGGCGGAGCAACGCTTTTTGCCGTCGGTTCCGCCGCATCCGGGGTATCCCGGGGCGGCTCGTCGGTCGCTTCTTCTTGCACTTGTGCGACCACGGAGGCCACCGTTTGGAAATCTTCGGCCCGCGACTTCTTCTGCTGGTTGGCGATCAATTCGTCGGCCAGTTCGACGACGCGGTTCAATTCGGGCTTCGCCACCTGGGCGTCGGCCCCCACCGCTTGACCTTTCTTGAGGTTGTCGGGAGTGATGATCGACGAATAAAGCAACACCGGAATGCGGTTCAGCTCGGTGTGGCTCTTGATGCGCTTGGTCAGATGGAAACCGTCCACCTGCGGCATCTCGACGTCGCAAATCAACAAGTCGGCGATTTGCGAGACGTCGTGTGTTTCCTCCCAGCGGGCTTCCAGCCACTGCCACGCCGCTTCGCCGTTGTCGAAGAACTCCAGTTTCGAGTATCCACTGCTTCGCAAGGTCGATTCGATCGCCTGACGTACCGTGGGCGAATCCTCGGCGATCAAAACCCGCAGCTCGTCACGAGGCAATCCAAGCGGATTGTCGATCGGGTCGGTGCGGAAGAACTGGTCGGTGATCGAATCGAGGATCATCTCGAAATCGAGCATCACGATCAGTCGATCGTCGCAGCGGGCCAAGGCCGTGACCGGCGTGTGCGACAACGCCGAAAGCCCCGGCACCGACAACACGTTCTTCCAACTCAAACGGTAGATGCGATCGACCTGATCGACCAAGAAACCCGTTTGCTGCTGATTGAGGTCGGTCAGAATCAACGTCGATTCAGTGTGATCGCTCGTCGGATAGATTCCCAAATGATCCAACAGCGACACACACGGAATCACCCGGTTGCGAAGCTTGAACACGCCCCGAACCGAAGGATGCGCCTTGGGCAAATGCGTGATCTCGGGAGCGGGAAGGACCTCGCGCACCTTCGCCACGTTGATGCCGAATGTGTAGTCGGCCACCTCGAAAACGAGAATCTCCAGCTCGTTCGTGCCGCTTTCGAGGAGAATCTCTTTGTCCAACAGGATATTGCTGAGGCTGGTCATACGGTCGTTCCCGTTCAAAAATTCGGCTTCCGCTTCGCGCACCGACGGCCGGGCTGGTTCCCCTGTCCACTCTTTCGCCGAGGAAAACGAGCGTCTCGGCGCTACAAAACTAGCTCATCGTTAGAAATCGATCACAAAACAGAGAAAATGCACAGACTTTGCGGACACCTGAACATCCACAACAATAGATACGTTCGGCACCCGTTCGGGCTATGCGAGACCGGCATCCCCCCGACAAGACAAACAATCACTACAATACGACCGTGGTGCCGAACGCGGTCCTTGGGTTCTCGAAATTGGTGTCTTTGCACTTCCAAACATCCGGGAGCAACATCGTGACGACGAACCGGCGGATGGTCCTACTGGTCGACGGCTACAACGATCCCCAGCGTGCGAAGACGGCGTACAGCATTCTGCGTTATCGCGCCGAAGAAGTCGTCGCCGTGCTTGATCGCGACTGGGCCGGGAAGACCGCCGGGGAAGCCTACGGGGTGGGCGGCGACGTGCCGATCGTCGAAAAGTTCGACGACGTTCAAAACGCCCGCTCGCTGGTCATCGGCATCGCACCGCCGGGCGGCAAGATTCCACCTCAGTGGCGTCCTATCGTTCTCGACGCCATCGCCCGCGGCTGGAACATCGTCTCGGGTCTGCACGACTTTCTCCGTGACGATCCGGAGTTCGTTGCCGCAGCAGAAAAAGCAGGCGTCGAGTTGATCGACGTTCGCGACAACCGGGAACGTGACGTCGCCACCTGGGAAGGCATCCGCGACGACTGTCTACGCATTCACACCGTGGGCAACGACTGCGGCGTCGGCAAGATGGTGACGGCGATCGAATTGACCGAAGGGCTGAAACGAGCCGGCATCGACGCCAAGTTCGTCGCCACCGGCCAAACCGGCATCATGATCGAGGGGGACGGTTGCCCGATCGACCGCGTGATCAGCGATTTCGTGCCGGGCGCCGCCGAGAATCTCGTGCGGGCGAACCAGCACCACGAAGTCATCGTCGTCGAAGGGCAGGGCAGCTTGTTCCATCCGCGGTATTCGTGCGTCACGCTGGGGCTGCTGCACGGCATTCGCCCGCACGGCCTCATCTTGTGCTGGGAGGCCGGCCGCACGCATGTGGGCGGCATGCCGCAAGTGTCGCTGCCTCGCCCGGAAGAACTGCGTCACGTGTACGAGCTGGCGG
>CAYVVR010000148.1:0-2022 GCA_964454655.1 uncultured Planctomycetaceae bacterium
TGAATTGCCATATCTCTTTGCAGCCAAAGAAGTTATCGATTCAGAAATTTTTCTGTGAGATTCGGCACCACGATTGCACAGATGTTTTCACGCCTAGGCAATTTCCTGTGATTTCAGCAGACCACTACGAAAGTGCGAGGTGCCCGCCGATTTCAACGCCCGTTCAGATCCCTGAACGGCGACGGCAGCCAAAGACTCTCAACAAAATCCGAAGCACACCAAGACACAGCGAGGTATTTCCATGACACACTGCCGGCACACGAAGCCCATTTTATGGGCATTCGCATCGCTAATCGCTTGTTTTGCAGTCTTTTCCGGTGTCGAGGCGGCCCCGACGAAACCTTATGAGGAGATGACTCTCGACGAAAAGGTTGACGTCCTTGCGGAATCCGCCCTCCAGCTTGATGACGATGGGAACGTAGCGGCCTCGTCGCTGTTTGCCGACGTGGACGTTCTTTGGACGTGCCTTGCCGCGTTTCTCGTCTTCTTCATGCAAGCAGGCTTTGCCCTGGTCGAGGCGGGATTCACGCGAGCCAAGAACGTTTGCAACATTTTGATGAAAAACGTGATGGACTTTAGTCTCGGAAGCATCACGTTCTGGCTTGTCGGCTTCGGATTGATGTTTGGAGCAACGAATGGTTTGTTCGGCACGACCGACTTTCTATTCGACGCGGGTGACAACAGTTTCGGCTGGGCGTTTCTGATCTTCCAAACAGTCTTCTGTGCCACCGCGGCCACGATCGTCAGCGGGGCCATGGCAGAACGGACGAAATTTGTTGCCTATCTCATCTACACCGTGTTGATCACGGTAATCGTGTATCCGATTTTCGGAAGCTGGGCATGGGGCAGTCTGTGGAACGGCAGTGGTTGGCTGGAAAACCTAGGCTTCCATGACTTCGCGGGCTCGACGGTCGTTCATTCGATCGGCGGGTGGGCCGCTTTGGCCGGTGCGATCGTTCTCGGTCCTCGGATCGGCAAATATCGAAACGGGAAGATCTACCCGATTCCCGGCCACAACATTCCGATCGCCGCCTTGGGGGTGTTCATCCTGTGGCTTGGCTGGTTCGGCTTCAATCCCGGAAGTACGACTGCCGTCGGCGGCGGCTCGTTCGCCTTTATCGCCGTAACGACGAACATGGCCGCGGCAGCCGGAGCTGCAGCCGCCATGGCCACATCGTGGATCTTGTTCAAGAAGCCGGACCCGTCGTTCACCTTAAACGGAGCCTTGGCCGGTCTGGTCGCCATCACGGCCGGATGCGACGTGATTCCCGTCCCTTACGCAGCCCTTACCGGTGCCCTCGCCGGGGTGCTGGTAGTCGCTTCGTGCGTATTTTTCGATCGCATTCGTGTGGACGATCCGGTTGGAGCCGTTTCGGTACACGGCGTCTGCGGTGCGTTCGGAACCGCTGCCGTCGGGCTGTTTGCCGCCGACGGCGGGTTGTTCACCACCGGCAGCAGCGCATTGCTGGAAACACAGTTGCTTGGTATCGGTGTCGCATTCGCATGGAGTTTCACGGTCAGCATGACGATCTTTCTCGCCATCAAGTACACGATCGGCCTGCGAGTGTCGCCGGAAGAAGAGATTGAAGGCCTCGACATTCACGAGCACGGCATGCTGGGCTATCCGCCGGGCATCGTCTCGGGCGAACCGACGACGGCCGGCACGGTCGCCGGAGCGAGCGCAAGCGTCGCCGCAGCTCCCGGTGAGGTTCCTGCGTGAGGGCTTTCGGATCGTAACCGTTCATTACGGTGGTAATTTCAACGTCGAATCGTCGATGAGCAAACGGAGGATGCCTATGTAAACCAGCCCCCGTCACACAGCGACAAACGGTGTGCAACGACGCGTCGCGCTTGCCTTGGGAACCGTTGAGCTTCATGGCTCCCACCGAGCTCCATCCGGGCAAGACGACGCGTCGGCCTTTTTTCTTGCGTCTTCAAAAAGTTCGGTGATCTTGATCCCGGCCGAGCCGAGGGGTACGATGCAAAGTCGTCAACCAGTAGAGGAAATGCGTCGATGAAACT
>CAYVVR010000148.1:2032-4794 GCA_964454655.1 uncultured Planctomycetaceae bacterium
AAGTCTTCCGCATGACGGTGATGGACGTCCAAGGTTTCGGCCGGCAACGCGGTCAGCCCGAACTGCACCTAGGCGACGACTTCGCCGTGAACCTGGTGCGTAAGGTGCAGGTCATGATCGCCGTCAACGAAGAGTTTCTCCAGCCCACGATCGACGCCATCATCAAGGGCGGAAGAACCGGTGAAAAGGGCCAGATCGGGGACGGAAAGATTTTCGTCCTCCCGCTGGAGGATTGCATTCGAATTCGTACCGGTGAGCGGGGCAGTGAGGCCATCTGACGCACGGTCGTACGTCCGGCACGGCGAGACCGAAGAGAGCAAAACAAGAAACGGGCCGCGGCGGTCGAAAGCGATCGTCACGGCCCGTTGGCGTTTCGGCAAGCAACAAGGTTACCGTTTCTTCAACGAAACGGCGATGCCCGCATCGTTCATGTGGAAAAAGAGGGTCTCCAGATCGGGATTCGTCGTGATCATTTCGACGTACTTCGGATCCGGCGAGGGGCGATTCATATTGTGGCCCACGATCAACCCGCCCGGCCGAACCAACGGAAGCAACTTTGTCAGGTAATCAGGGTAGCCCGGTTTGTCCGCATCGATGAACACCAAGTCGATCGGACCTTTGAGCTTGGTAACTTCCTCGTGGGCATCGCCTTCGATCAGAGTGATGATGTCGCTCACACCGGCGCGGGCGAAGTTTTTGCGAGCCAGTTCGGCCCGACCGTGATCGATTTCAAAAGTGGTCAGTTTTCCCCCCGTTCGCTTGAGGGCCAAAGCCATCCAGGTACCCGAAAAGCCGTTCGACGTGCCGATTTCGACAACGTTCTTGGCATCGATCGCCTCGACCAGCAACCGAAGGAAACGACCGTCGTTCAGCGGCACGTTCATGTTGCCCGCCCGCTGATTCTCATCCATGTCTTTGAGCACTCCGAGCACGCGCTGCTCGAAGTCGTCTTTCGGCAAAGGCGCTTTCTCCAACGTGTTTACTCCACTGGTGTTTGCCGGTTGTGCCCCCGGCCGTCGTCGCCTCGCTCCCAACAACTCGACGACGGCAAGCTCGCCGTCACCATTGGCGTCGAGCTTTCGCAACGAGTCGGCCGCCTTGTTGAGTTCCTCGGCCGAAATGACCCCGTTTCGGTCCAAATCCAACGCCCGCAACACGGCAGGCTGACCGGCTCCCGCCGGCGGCTGGGCCGCAGCGTGGCTTACCGCCAGAAACATTCCTCCCAATCCGACAAGTACCGCCGTCAGGTAACGCATCGTCGTTCTCTCCTTGTCGCAGAACGGGTTCGTGGACAATCGGTCGCGTACGCTGAAATTCGCGGAAGCCGCCGACAAACACGGAGGCCTCGCCTCAGCGCACATCTCAGGGTTTTAACCGCATAATGCCCACAAAGGTTTCGGTGTCAAATGAAAACCACCCCGTTTTAGGGGAATGACATGGTCGTTGCTGGCAATTTTTCGCAGCCGATGCTACCCTGTACACTGAATGCTCATCGTGCAAACGACTCAATCCCCACGGGAAGGGGAGTGAACCTGTCTTTCGCCGGGACGGTCGCGTCTCCAAGGATACGATGCCGGTAACCGTTGAGCGATTTCTGGATCTTGTGGCCCGAAGCAAGCTGATCGACCCAGACCAGCTACAGCGCACCCTTGCGCAATGGAAGGAAGCGGGCCTCAACCTCGACGAAATCTCCTCGAAAGACCTTGCGCAACGGTTCGTCGACACCGGAATGCTGACCGCTTGGCAGTGCGAAAAGCTGCTCGAAGGCCGGTACAAGGGATTCTTTCTCAACAAGTACAAACTCTTGGATCACCTCGGCACCGGGGGAATGAGCAGCGTCTATCTGGCCGAACACGTCCTCATGGAACGCCGTGTGGCCATCAAGGTGCTGCCGAAACAGCGAGTCGAAGATGCCTCGTACCTTGCCCGATTTCATCGCGAAGCACAAGCGGCGGCGGCTCTCGATCACCGAAATATCGTGCGGGCGTACGACGTCGACAACGACGGCGTCAATCATTACCTCGTCATGGAATACGTCGAGGGCATCGATCTTCAACGGATGGTTCGGCGTGACGGCCCGTTGCCTTACCACAAGGCCGCAGAATATATCCGCCAGGCAGCCCAAGGTCTCCAGTACGCTCACGAGCACGGGCTCATTCACCGCGACGTGAAGCCCGCCAACTTGTTGGTCGACAGCAAGGGCGTCGTCAAAATATTGGATCTGGGACTGGCGCGTTTCACCGAAGACAATAAGCCGTCGTTGACCGTCGCTCACGACGAAAACGTCTTGGGGACTGCCGATTACTTGGCTCCGGAGCAAGCCGTCGATAGCCACGGTGTCGATCACAGGGCCGACATTTACAGTTTGGGGTGCACCCTCTATTTTTGCCTGACCGGACATCCGCCGTTTACCGAGGGCACGCTTCCCCAACGGCTCATCGCCCACCAAAAACAACCGCCGCCCGACATACGCAAGGATCGCCCCGACGCACCGCAAGACCTGGTGGCCATCTGCATGAAGATGATGGCCAAGAAGCGATCGAAGCGATTCCAAACGATGGCCGAAGTCGCCGGTGCGTTAGAAGCCTGGCTGACGGCACACGGCCATACCATCCCCGAAGGTGGAAGCTCACGGCGTCTTCGCGGGGAAGGGCTATCCTCATCGAAACTCAGGGCATCCGGAGCCGCTGCGTCTACCGGCCGCATTTCGGCGTCCTCCGAATCGCCCCGTCGCAAGCTTGTCGCGGCCCAGCCGCTTCCGG
>CAYVVR010000148.1:4804-8391 GCA_964454655.1 uncultured Planctomycetaceae bacterium
CCGCTTCGTCACCAGGGGCGAAAGCCCCACCGCCGTTACCACGGGCGCAACCGTTGCCTGCCGGCGTGCCCGGCGCACAGGCTGCGCAGTCGGCTCCCACTGTCGCCGGAACGCCTACTCCCACGCCTGCATCACCACACGCGACGGTATCGACGGGTACGACACCGGTCGTAAATCCGGGAGGGACACCGGCCCCGATTCCCCAGTTGCCGATCCAAGGGGACCCGGTACTGGATCGCGTGTTGCGACCGCAAGTCACTCTGCCGCCTCGACGGCGCACAAACCCGTGGTGGTTGTGGGGGGTGATCGGCGTCGGCTTGCTGATCGCCGCCGTTCTGGCCGTTCTCGTGGTTCAGACGCTCTAGATCTGCCGCATCGCAAACGCGGAGCAAGCGTCAGTTATTCTTCCGTTTAGCGGCAATCTCGAGAGCTTCGACCGGCAAGATGTTGTTGAGACTTCCCGAGCGAAAGCCTCGCAAATCCAACGAGACAAATTTGAATCCTGCGTCGGTGAGAACCTCGACGACCTTTTCCCGAAACCCCGGCTCGACAAATCGCGGGATATCTTCCGGCGCAACCTCGATTCGGGCAACGTCGCCGCGGTGATAGCGAACGCGCAGCGGCTCGAATCCTTCCTGCCGCAAAAATCGCTCGGCCTTGTCGATCATGGCCAGTCGCTCGGCGGTCACCTCTTCTCCGTAAGCGATCCGACTACTCAGACAAGGCGTCGCCGGTTTGTCCCATGTCGGCAAGCCCCAATGTTTGGCCAACGCCCGAATTTCGGCTTTCGTCAAATCAGCTTCCGCCAGGGGGCTGCGGACCTTCTTCTCCCTTGCCGCCCGCATCCCGGGACGATGTTCTCCCTCGTCGTCGCGATTCGAACCGTCGAGAACGACGGCTACGCCCAGCCGTTTGGCGATATCCTCGACCTTGTCGAACAACTCCGATTTGCAGTAGTAGCACCGATCCGCATCGTTACGTCGATAAGCGTCGCTGGTTAACTCTTCGGTTTCGAGGATTTCGTGCCGAATGCCGATTTGCTTCGCAAGGGCGACGCACTCGTCGAGCTCGCCGGAGGCCAAACTAGCACTGACGCCCGTGACGGCCACGGCCTTATCACCCAACGCTAGCTGAGCCGCCTTGGCAAGCACGGTGCTGTCCAATCCACCGGAAAAGGCAACAGCACAACTCCCATAGCTGCGGAGCAAGTCCAATAGGCGATCCCGTTTCACCACCAATTCGGGTGACAATTCTTGCGTCATCGTTTCGTCTCGCAGAAATCGGCTGTCTCGTCGTCTGCCGGTACGCGTACGGAGGGCAGGCTAGAAAGACTCGAGGGTTACTAGGATTCTTTTTCCGCGGCGGTCGACTGTCAACCGATCATCCGGGGATGATCTTACATTGACGACCGAAGAAAAATCCCCTCGCCGAGGCGGGCGCACAAAAAAACGGCTCTCAGCCGCAAACCGCGGTGTGTCCAACAGTGAGCCCGCATTTCACGGGGGCGCCTCGCTTCCAAACTCTGTTATCCGCAGATACCCGATCCACGGCTGTACATCGTTTGGAATGCTTTCCCGAAGGCGTCCAACGGGCAAGTTATCGGCTCACGGGGTAAACACACAACGACGCGGTCACGGTGAGAACCGTAAGGATGAAACGAATGCCGTTGACATCGCGTTTCATCGACAATGCCTATGTTAGCGTTGCTCGGAATTCAATGCAAGACTTGTCCGCCGAATCTCGAATCTCTGCGAAAAAGGCTCAAAAACGATCGCTAAGACGCTTTCGGTTTTCCCAATCGTTACACCTTTCGATCCGCCCGTTCGATACGAAAACCGTTTTGGTGCGCACCATCTTCGAGAAAACGACTCTTCGATGTCGAGTCGATCGTTCACCGTCGCAATGCGTTCTTCCCGACTCTCGGAAATCGCGGCGGCCATACCACAAAACTCAGCACGATCGACAGGCCCACGGCCGTATAGAGCACCGTGAACACCCACGTCGGCGCGTCGTAAAACAACAACTCATGAACCCAATGACCGATGAACGCACCGGGATAGGTTTCTTGATGCGCCTTTTCGCGGAGCACCTTTTCCCAAATCGTCAAAGGACACGGCGTCGAGGACCACGTCAGCCCGACGACGATCAAGATCATCAACAAGTGGATCGTCCGTAGCCAGAAGTTGCGAACCCATTTCCAACCGACCAATCCGCCGATCGGAAACAGGATCAATCCGGCGACGATCGCCGACGCATACAAGGCGTGGACGACCACGATGATATCGGCGGCAATCGCGTAACCGTTCACGGTCGTTCCTCGCAGCTCAGCGGCCGTCCCGTGCATCGACGGCGGCGTCGTTTTCCCGATAGCGTTTGATCGCCGCCGGCAAATTGCGGGACAAGTCTACTGCGGTCATTCCGTCTTCGCCCAATTGCTCGGCTGCCAGATCACCGGCGGCACCGTGCAAGTACACGCCGAGGCACGCCGCATCGAACGGCGGTAAGCCGGCGGCACCGAGCGCAGCAATGCAACCGCTTAACACGTCTCCCGAGCCGCCGACGGCCATGCCGGGATTTCCCGTCCGATTCACGTATGTGCGACTTCCATCGGTGACGGCCGTTCCGTGCCCCTTCAAGACGAGTACGCATCCCCAGCGTCGTGCCAGGTCTTCGGCGGCCCTCACTTGTTCTTCGCGTGTCGGAAGACGCTTTCCCAACAAGCGGGCAAATTCACCCGGATGGGGCGTGAGAATCCGCGGTCCGCCCGGGGCGGTCAAAACGTCGTCGGCACCTGCAAGCGCGTTGAGGCCGTCGGCGTCGACCACAAGCGGCCGCTGCGTCCCTGTGTAGAGATCCGCCGTGATCCGATCGATCGCCACAGAACGTCCCAATCCGGGACCAACGACCACCCAAGTTGCCGAAGCTACCGCTTCAGCCAGCGCCGCTTTCGCATCCAGCGACAGCCTTCCGTTCCGATCGGCGGGCAGGGGGATACACATGTACGACGGATCGAACGACGCGGTGATCGTCCAACAAGGCGCCGGTACGGCAACGCGGACCAACCCGGCACCCGACCGCAGCGCTCCCAACCCAGCCAAAGCCGGAGCGCCGGCCATTCCGACCGAGCCGCCGATGATCAATATAAGCCCGAAATTCCCCTTGTGCGCATCCCGCGGTCGCACGGGCAGCTTCGGCAAGTCTGACACGATCCGGCACGATGTTTCCGCCATGGCATCTCCCTACACCAACGACGCCGCCGACGCCGGTCCCGCTGCTCGAACCAGCGATTCCGAAATCGATCACTCGCAGGCCGTCCGTCGTTCGGCGGCTCGCTTGGCGATCAATCCCGCCACGTAACCTCCCTTGAAACCGGCGTCGATATTCACGACGACCACGTTCGACGCACAACTGTTGAGCATTCCCAAAAGCGCCGCCAAGCCGCCGAATGCCGCACCATAACCGACGCTCGTGGGCACGGCAATCACAGGGCAATCGACGAACCCGCCGACTACACTCGGCAACGCGCCTTCCATTCCCGCACAAACGACCACGGCATCGGAACCTTGAATCTTGTCCAAATTCGCCCG
>CAYVVR010000149.1:0-8390 GCA_964454655.1 uncultured Planctomycetaceae bacterium
TCGCACCCTACGTGTTCCCACGGACGATTCGTCTCTCGCGGCGTTTTCCGACGTCGATTCGCTTCGGGACGACCTTTTCGGCGATACGCTCTCGGATATCGACGGCGATCGTTTGTCGTTGGAAGAGTGCCTATCCCAGGCGCCGTCTCGCTTGATGGCAGCTCAAGCCTACTGGCGAGCAGCTCAGGCAAAAGCCCATTACGCCAACGCCGTAAACCGCAGCGCAACCTTGGCTACGCTACGCGCCGAAAGTGCATCGCGTCTCGACTTGTCGACCGTGCACCGCATCGAAGCGGCCGCCATTGAAGCCGACGCCCGACTGGAAGAGGCCAGAACAGCCTACATTAAAGCGGCTGCCGCACTGGCAGAAACAATCGGTGCGACAGCCGTGCAACGCCCAACCAATCGGCCGCTAACGACCCCGTACGCGACCCGCCTTGAAGCTCTTCCCACGGCGTTGCAAACCGACCCGCAAATCCTCGCGGCCCAATCGGCTGTCGAATCTTCCTTTTCTGCGGTACGAGCGAACGCCAAAGGCGTCGTCGCTGCCGATCAAAGAGTCGCCCAAACGGCCGGTCGGCCGGACCAAATCGGCGCCGTGGAACAATATTTCGAGCTGGTCGACCGGTGGATCGACTCCGTGATCGACTACAATCAGGCGGTGGCCCGATACGCAAACGCGGCCGTCCCGGAGGATCTTCCCCCCTCGCGCTATGTCGGCGTTTTGATCGGTGATTCTCGTTGATTCCCGCGTCGCAGCCCTTGCCGTCTCGCTCAAATCGGCCAACCATACACCAATGGGGCAACCATCCGCCGACGCCGACACTTTCGGCAGACTTATGTTTCCTCGGATCGCGGGTTCGATTCCGCCCTCATGACCATGAACTCCGGACGCGTGTGCATCGCCGACAAGGTAAAAATCGGCCATTTGACCGTCTCGCCTCCGCTGTTCCAAGCGCCGATGGCCGGTTTTACGAATTTTGCCTTTCGGCAAATCGTGCGTTCGTTCGGCGGTTGTGGTCTGCCGATCACCGAAATGGTCTCCGCCCGCGGATTTCTGGAAATCGATCGTCGAGGGGAAGGCTATCCCGAGCGTCTCTGGGGCGTGCGACAGGAACCTCGCCCGCTGGCGGTGCAAATCTGGGACAATGATCCCGGTCAGATGGCCGAAGTAGCCCGACGCTTAGTCGACGAATTTGCCGTCAGCACGATCGACATCAACTTCGGGTGTCCGGCGAAACAAATCGCCGGCAACGTATCGTGCGGCTCCTACTTGTTGCGGTTCCCCGAACGAATCGAACAGATCGTCCGACGCATCGTGGAAACCGTTCGACCGGTCCCCGTAACCGCCAAGATTCGCCTCGGTGTCGATCGCAAAAACATCACGGCGTGCGAAGTCGCCCAAGCCGTCGAAGAAGCCGGTGGCAGTGCCTTGGCCGTTCATGGTCGCACGGCCGCTCAAATGTATCGCGGCCGAGCCGATTGGGAAGCAATCTCGGCCGTCAAACCCTACCTGCGGCGTATTCCGTTGATCGGAAACGGTGATTTGAGTACGCCCGAGCAGATTGTCGACGCGCTGCGAACGTACGATGTAGACGGCGTCATGATCGGTCGCGCGTCGTTGAGCCGTCCTTGGATTTTTCGGCAAGCGGCGGCTCTGTTGGCGGGCCAATCGCCACCCCCTGCCCCATCACTGGCCGAACAGCGCGATCTCATTCTGGCCCATCATCGCATGCTCATGGAACGTTTCGGGCCGAGGCGAGGCACGGTCTTGATGCGAAAGTTCGCCTGCCGGTACGCTCACGGCAAACCCGGAGCGAAACGGTTCCGCATCGAAGCCGGAAGCGCGATGTCTCCGGAAGAATTCGTCCACGTGGTGAAACGGCACTTTTCACACGACGCCTAAGCCGTCGTCGTGTTCCCCAAGAATTCGGTCGGCACCGCCTAATCGGCTACTCCGGCTCGTCGACATCCGGCGTCCGAATATCGACGGGCGAATGCAGATGCTCCTCGCTGCCCGGTGTTTTCAGCACCTTCGCGATACAAAATGCCAACAGCCCCGTGACGGCCGACACGGCGGTAATCATCACGATCCAACCGGCTGTGGTCATATCGACACCTCCTCTCGAGCCTGCTCCGCGCGATCCCAACGCCGCATGGCCTGACCGACCAGCAAGGCGAAAATGAGCCCCACGAAAAGCAAGAACAGCAACACCAGGCGTACAATCGGATCTTCGACGGCCTGCACGAGCCGCGGCGTTTCCGCCCCATCGGCACGGGTTTCGATCATCGGCAAGACGATGTTTTGGTAAGTCCAACCGCCCAGAACCAGCAACAGATAAAACGGCGTGATGTACTTCAAGATGTAGCGGAAAACCCGCGGAACCCGGATCTCGGCGCCCCGAGAGAGTTCTTCCAACCCCTTATCGACCCCCAGAACCCACGCGAACAACACCGACTGGAACGTCGCCAACAGAAAGATGGCAAACGTCCCCACCCAGAAGTCCATCGTGTCGAGGGCCTTGAAGCCGGCCGAATAATAAACGACCAACATCGCGCCCATTGCCGTGATGAACGCGAGAATCGTCACCGATGAATGCCGTTTGAGCCCGACTCCTTCTTCTAAAAACGCGATGGCGGGTTGCAACATCGACAAGGAACTCGTCACCGCAGCCAGGAACAACAAGAAGAAGAACAAGAAGCCGAACACGTTGCCGTAGGCCATGTGACTAAAAACGTTCGGCAACGTCGAAAACCCCATTCCAAACGTCCCCGGCGGATTCTCGATGATCGACATCCCCATGAACACGAAGGCGGCGGGGATCGTGATCAATCCACCCAGGACGACCTCGCAAAACTCGTTCCCGGCAACGGCCGTCAAGCTCGACAACGCAATGTCGTCGTCCCGTTTGAGATAACTCGAGTACGTGATGATGATCCCGAACCCCACCGACAGCGAGAAGAAAATCTGACTGGCGGCGGCAAGCCAGATCTCGGGATTTTCGAGCCTTTCCAAGGCATCCATCCACGTCTCGCCCGGTTTTACCGGATTCCACATTTGCCCCAATCCGTTGAGGACGTTCTGGTCCGGGTGTGCCGGATCGGGCGTTCCCAGCGTCAAGACGCGAACCAAAACGATGACGGCACACACGATCAAGGCCGGCATCGCCCACCGACAAAACCACTCGATACCTTTGGTCAAGCCGCGGTAAATCAAAAAGAAATTCACCGCAAAACAAATGATCAAAAAGAAAACGGCCGACTCGAGGAATCCGATCCTGCCCGCAAAGGCGTGCTCCAGCACCTCGCCGCCGTGACCGGCATTGGCTCCGACGAACGAATTGAAAAAGCTGTCGGCCGCCTGGGCCGACTCGAAGTTCATCTGACCGCCCAAGTAACGCACGGCATAGGCCAAACACCACGCCTCGATGTACACGTAGTACATGTAGATGACGACCGGTATCAAAATCGCCAGTGTGCCCGCGTACCCGGCAAATTTCGTCTTCCAAATCGACCGGTAGATGCCCGGCGACGAGTTGTATCCCCGAACCCCACCGTAGCGGCCCATGGCCCACTCGGCCCACGCCAGCGGCAACCCGAGAAAAACGAGCGCCACCAAGTACGGAATCATGAAAATCCCGCCGCCGTACTGGGCAGCTTGGCCGGGAAAACGCAAGAAGTTTCCAAGCCCCACCGCACTCCCCATCACGGCCATGATGACGCCGATGCGGGATCCCCAGTGTTCCTTCGAAGCGTGTCGATTCATGGGTTCGTTCTTCGAGTCGGAGTGTCGTTCTGTGGCTACTCTTCTCTCTGCCGTGCACCGAAACGGGCGCAAAATCCGAGCCTAATTTGGGCCAAGAGCCGGAAAAACGCAACCCCTGATCACGCGTTTAAACCTTATCCAATCCCTTTATTTTTTGCGATTCGGGTGCACGAAACCCACTCGTCCCCCGCATGCAGCGACTTTTGACAATTCCTCTTGCCAAAACTGTCTTAAAGCCGTATCATTGCCTGCGAGCGACTTGTCGCTTGGTCGCTCGGCGGTGCGTTGATGTGGCACCTCCCCCTTCTACGGAGCGTGGAGAGAGTCTCGTTGTGAATACGATTCCCCCGGCAAACGATTTGGAGCTTCTCGATCTATTGCGGGTCGAGGGCCCGATGGACGTAACCGAAATGGCAAACGCCGTAGGAGTTACGGCCACCGCCATTCGCCAACGACTAGGGCGGTTGATGGCCGAGGGTGCCATTCGGCGACGATCGGTGCGTGAAGGTCGAGGGCGTCCGAAGCACGTGTACGAGCTCACCGAAAGGGGGGTTCGGCTCACCGGCTCGAATTTTACCGACTTGGCACTAGCCCTATGGGAGGGTATCTGTGCAGTCGACGATCCGGAGGTGCGAGAGACGATCATCCGGTCCGTAGCCGCCAAACTGGCGGAAAAATACGCCTCGGAGGTTGCCGGCACGACACCGACCCAGCGGATGGAGGCCTTGATTCATCTGCTCGGCCAACGGCGAGTGCCCTTCCGCGTAGACAAGGAAGACGGCCTCCCGGTGTTGAATGCCGAGGTATGCCCCTACCCCGGGCTGGCCGATACCAACAGGGACATTTGTCGTTTGGAAATGTTGATGTTGTCTCAACTTATGGGGCACGAAATGGACTTGACGGAATGCCGTGCAGACGGCTCCGACTCGTGCCGGTTTTGCCTTTCCACCTCGTCGGCATCTACGGATACCGGTGGCGATGCAGGCCCATGAACGTCGCAGCCTGCGTTCCCCGAGCATTTTCGCGAGAAAACAACGAGCCTGCGTTGCTCCCCCCGCGTTGCCGAACCCGATATACTGATGAAGTTATACGCCCATTCGGCTTTTTTCGACGGAATCGCACTTAGCAGCTCAAACGAATTCAACGACGGACGGTCGGCATGACTCAACCCTGGATCGAAGGACGGTTCGCAGAAGGTGTCGTGGTCACCTCGCTCGAACAAGCGTTAAACTGGGCGAGGCAAGGTAGCATCTGGCCGATGACGTTCGGATTGGCGTGTTGTGCCATCGAAATGATGGCCGTCGGTGCGAGCCGGTACGATATCGACCGGTTCGGAGCCGGTGCCTTTCGGGCCACGCCGCGGCAATCCGACCTGATGATCGTCGCCGGAACCGTGACCTACAAAATGGCAAGCCGCGTGCGGCGACTGTACGAAATGATGCCCGAACCGAAATACGTCATCGCGATGGGTGCCTGTACGCTCGGCGGCGGCCCCTATTTCGAATACGGCTACCACGTCGTCAAAGGTGTCGACCTCGTCGTACCGGTCGACGTCTACGTTCCCGGCTGTCCTCCGCGGCCCGAAGCCCTTTTGGAGGGCTTGATGCGACTGCAAGACAAGATTCGCGGCCATCGCATCGCCCGACGGCCCGACGCCGATCACGGCTCCAAGTTGCCCGACGAAATCCCGATCCCGCATCAAACCGGTTTCGTCTCGATTCAGGAAGTGCACCGTGTCACGGCGGCCCAGGCGGTCGACGGGGCCGGTCCCGACGAACAATCACCGGAATCCCTTTCGTAACGCACGAATCACCCCGCGTTTCGCGGAACGTACGAACGATCGTAATCACGAGCTCGCCACGGCGAGAACACTTCAAACCGAACGACGGAAAACGCAATGAGTCAAGAAGTTCTGTCCATCGTCGATTTGCACGTCAGTGTCGAAGACAAGCCGATTCTTCAAGGGGTCAACCTCACGATCCGACGAGGTGAAATCCACGCGCTCATGGGACCGAACGGGTCGGGGAAAACCACGCTCGGTCTGGCGATCATGGGTCACCCCGGCTACCAAGTCACCCAAGGACGCATCGAGCTGGACGGCGTCAACCTGGTCGAGTTGGAGCCGCACGAACGGGCCCGCATGGGCTTGTTCATCGCGTTTCAACGCCCGGTAGCGATCCCCGGCGTCAAAATGGCCGATTTTCTCCGGCACGCCGTCACGAACATTCGCCGCCCCGACCGCAAGGAAGGCGAAGAACTGATTCCGATGCGGGAGTTCCGCAAGGAACTGAAAGAGAAGATGGAAGAACTCCGCATGGATCCGTCGTTCGCTCGGCGCTATGTGAACGAAGGGTTCTCAGGCGGTGAGATGAAGCGGGCGGAAATCCTACAAATGGCGATGCTGCGACCGCGATTCGCGATCCTGGACGAAACCGACAGCGGTTTGGATGTCGATGCCGTCCGACTGGCCAGCGAAAGCATCGCAAAAATCGGCGGCCACGACATGGGCTTGCTGATCATCACCCACCACGAGCGGTTGCTCGAGCACAATCCGCCGAACTACACCCATGTGATGCTGGCCGGCCGGATCGTCGAAACAGGCGGCCCTGAATTGGCCCTGGAACTCCATCGCAGCGGCTACGATCGAATCCGGGCCAAGTATCCTGAGCTGGCGGCCCAAACCGAAGAGGCAGCCGCCACCTAATCGCTCCTCAAACACCTTACCCAAACATCGGTGCGCTTCGGCAACCGATCGAATGAGACCTGAATTCCACACCCACACAGCGAGGTGGTATCGTGGCAACCAATACGAATCCGACCGCCGAAAACCCGGTTCCGGCCGAATCCGCCGCCGGCAATGAATCGCGCAAGCGAATGGAAGAGGCTATCGGCGATATCCGAAAGTTCGACTTCCGAACGGAAGAAAAATACGTCTTTCGCGCCCGCAAGGGACTCGATCGCGAAGTCGTAGCCGAGATTTCGCACATTAAGGGCGAACCGGACTGGATGCTGGACTTCCGGCTCAAGAGTCTGGAAATCTTCGAGTCGAAGCCGATGCCCACCTGGGGCGGCAACATCGACGTCGACTTCGACGATATTTATTACTACCTGAAGCCGACCGAGGGCCAAGGCCGCACCTGGGATGAAGTTCCCTCTGAGATCAAAGAAACCTTCGATCGACTGGGCATTCCCGAGGCCGAAAAGAAATTCCTGGCCGGCGTCAAGGCTCAATACGAGAGTGAAGTCGTCTATGGATCGCTGCGGGAAGATCTGGCCAAGCAAGGCGTGTTGTTCACCGACATGGACACCGCCGTACGCGAGTACCCCGACATCGTGCGGGAACACTTTGCGACGATCATCCCGCCGACCGACAACAAGTTTGCCGCACTGAATTCGGCGGTTTGGTCGGGCGGATCGTTCATTTATGTGCCCCCGGGCGTCCACATCGACTTCCCCCTTCAGGCGTACTTCCGCATCAACGCGGCCCAAATGGGGCAATTCGAGCGAACGTTGATCATCGTCGACGAAGGTGCCTCGTGTCATTACGTGGAAGGTTGCACGGCCCCCACGTACAGCTCAGAAAGCCTCCACGCCGCGGTGGTCGAGGTCATCGCGAAGCGAGGCGCCCGCGTACGGTACACCACGATTCAGAATTGGGCGAATAACATCTACAACCTGGTGACCAAGCGGGCGGTAGCCTATCAAGACGCCTTGGTCGAGTGGGTCGACGGAAATCTCGGCAGTCGCTTGACGATGAAATATCCGGCCGTGTACATGCTCGAACCCGGCGCCCGCGCCGAAATCCTTTCGGTTGCGTTCGCCTCGGCCGGACAGCATCAGGACGCCGGTGCCAAGGTTGTCCATTGTGCGCCTCACACGGCCAGCCGCGTCGTCTCGAAGTCGATCTCCAAAGGCGGCGGTCGTTCGAGTTACCGCGGGCTCGTTCGCATGGAACGCGGCGCGGTGAAATCGAAGTCCAACGTCGTGTGCGACGCCTTGATTCTCGATCCGCAAAGCCGCTCCGACACGTACCCGTACATCGAACTCGAAGAACAAGACGTCATGATCGGCCACGAAGCCAGCGTCTCGCGAATCGGAGAAGAGCAGCTCTTCTACCTTTGCAGCCGCGGCCTCACCGAAGCGGAAGCAAGCACGATGATCGTGGCCGGCTTCATCGAACCGCTGGTCAAAGAACTGCCCATGGAGTACGCGGTCGAGATGAACCGCCTGATCGAGCTCCAGATGGAAGGCAGCGTGGGCTGATCGATCGCGGACGACAACCGAACGTCTTGGGTGTCGGCATCAGCCGGCGCGCAGCGATTCAACGACGAAGAAGCGAGTTCTCATGACTACCGAAACCAAAACCGGATTCGACCAGAATGCGTTCGAGGCCTTTTTGGCCTCTCGACACGATGAGCCTCAATGGTTGATCGAGCGGCGAAAAGAGGCTTGGGCGGCGTACAACGAGCTTCCCTTCCCCAACAGTCGCATGGAAGAGTGGCGCCGCACCGACATGCGTGCGTTTTCGCTCGATCGGTTCGCGCCGCCGGCATCGACGACAGACCTGCCGGTTCCGGCCGGAGTATTCACGGAACGGTTTACCGCCGCGGCCCGGCTTATCGCC
>CAYVVR010000150.1:0-8370 GCA_964454655.1 uncultured Planctomycetaceae bacterium
GCGCAAGAGGGTGTGCACGCGGCGAAATCCTTCCGGCCTGCGCAATCGGCCGAAGGCGACGTAGTGCGTCCGGATTCGTTACGCCCTGAAAGAAGTTTACGGCTCGATCGTCACGTGCGAGTTGATCGAGAGGATCGAGTACAGGTCTTCGATGTCGCGGTCGGCGAGGAAGATCGTGCCCTTCGCGTCGGGGCGGTCGAAGTTTGCCGGGTCGTTCGTTCCGTGCAGGGCGATGCGCCCGCCGAGACCGATCCAGTATTTGCCCAGCGGATTGTTCGGGCTGTCGGCGTCGATGATGGTGCCGTCGGGCCCGTAGTAGATCGGGTGCATGCGCTTTTCGCAAACGCGATACTCGCCGACGAGGTTGTCGACGTCGGTGCCCACGCCGATCCGGAAGCGGCCTGCGTACTTCCCGTCGAGCATCAGCGTCAGTTCGCGTTCTTGCAGGCGGACGATCGCGTCGAACGGGCCGCGGACGACCTTCAGTTGCGTGCCCGGCGGAATGTGGTCGGGGTCGCGAATCCCGTTGATCTTGGCCAACAGTTCCCACGGGACGGCGTACCGGTCGGCGATTTGGCCGAGGGTTTCGCCCGGCTTCACGGTGTAGGGCGGTTCGAGGAGGTGTTGCCGCGAGAAGATGACCGTTCCTGCCACCTGGTCGAGCAGATCGAGCAGGGCGGCGCGTTCTTCAGGCGTGATGCGTTGATCGCGATGCCACGTGGTCAGCACTTCGTGAGCGGTGGAAAACTCACCCGCGTCGAGTTTGCGACGCACGGCATCGAGAAATCCGGCGAACTCGGGCCGAATGCCGTGCAGTTCTTCCGATGCGGCTTGGGACTCGGCGGAAGCCGTCTCGGCATTGGGCGAAGCCGGCGGCACCGACGCACCGGGGATGGGCGGTTCGGCGGAAGGCGAAGCGGCCGACGGGAGCGTTTCGCCGCCCAAGCCCAGCGAGTCGGGCGAGACCTCGCGACCGGGCGTGATATCCAGCGAGCCGGCAACGGGAGGATTGATCGAGGCGGTAGTCCCTTCGAACGGAGGCGCAGAACGATCGGTCGCGGCCGTTTCCGGCTGCGACCACGGCGCATTTCCGTCGGTTGCAGGCGTCGTCTCGGGCTGGCTGGTGATCGTTACGTAGCCCAGATAGCCCACTACACCCAAAACGGCGACAACGCCCAGCGTTTTCACCGTCTCCATGATCGTCCTCCCTGACGCATCCGGATGATTGTCGAAAAGAGGTGCTTCCTTGGATCGAGGGCGCAGCCGTGCCGCAAGATCCGAACCCGCGCGTAGAATACCGCATTCGTTCCGGCGAGACCAGATCAATTCGGCGACGGGCAAACGCCCCCTCTGTGTGGGGTGTGGGGGCACAGCCGTGCCCCGGTACACCATTTATTCCCTCGCCGAAACCGGTAAGATGAATACGTGAACACCGCACGAGACATCGACGCCGGGCGGCGTCTGTCCGCCTAACCCCTCGAACGAGCTACTAAATCCCTCGCAGCGAGCGGCCGAACGCCGTTCTCTCTGTGGCTTACAAAGCGATCATGAGCATTCCGATTTCTGAACTGAAGATCGACTGGGGTTTCCTCCGCACCTACATCGACACACGCGACGCCCACGCCGAGGTCCATCGGGCGTTGCTCGCCCGTGTCGAGAAGGCCCTTGCCGGGTCGGACGACGCATCGAGCTTGGCCGAAAAAGTCGAGCGATGGCGGTATCAGTGGTTGGCCGAACACGAAGGCGCCGGCGACGACGAAGACCGCCGCGCGGCCGCCGTGCTGGACGACCTGTACGCGGCGTTGGTCGGTCGTGAGACGCAGCCGGGGCGCGAAGCCCGGGCACACGTGTTTTCAGAAACCTTTGCTGCCGATCGTGTCGCCGCCTTGGAATGGGCGACCGATCCGAACGTCGCCGTCGAGGAAGTGGCCCGGCGGGCGCGACAGACGACGAGGCGCGACGTCGTCCGCGATGTTCACCTGTATGCGCCGATCTATCTGTCGAGCCATTGCGTGAATCATTGCACGTACTGCGGATTCCGCTACACCGAAGACATTCCGCGTCGGCATCTCGACGAGGCCGAGGCCGTCGAACAGGCACGGTACTTGTACGAGCGAGGAATGCGCCGCTTGTTGCTGGTCGCCGGCGACTTTCCGAAGCTGACCGGCGTGGCGTACTACACCTCGGTTTGTGATGCGATTCGGCAAGAGTTTCCCGACGTCGAGCTTTCGGTCGAAATCGCGCCGCAATCGACCGCGGCCTACGCCGCACTGGCCGCCCACGGCGTCGAAGGCGTCACGCTGTACCAAGAAACCTACCAGGAACGTCTGTACCGCGAGTATCATCCGCGCGGCCCGAAGGCACATTTCGAGTGGCGGTTGGAAGGTCACGATCGCGTGGGCGAGGCGGGCATCCGCAAGCTCGGTCTGGGCGTGTTGCTGGGGTTGGCCGATCCGGTCGCCGACGTGCGGGCGATGATCCGCCACGCGGCATACTTGGAAAAGCGATTCCCCGACGCGTGTTTGGCGTTCAGCCTGCCGCGGATTCACGAGGCCCCGGCCGGATTCACCGTACCTTATCCCGTCGACGACGAAACCTTCGTGCGGTTGTATTGCGGCTTGCGATTGGCGTTTCCGCAGGCCGAGCTGGTCTTATCGACGCGCGAACTTCCCGAACTGCGGGGCAAGCTGGTCGATCTTTGCGTCACGCGGATCAGCGCGGGCAGCTCGACCGTTCCCGGCGGTTACGAAGACCAAAGCGAACTGCCGTTGGCCGGACCGGGTGAGCAATTTCCCGTATGCGATCATCGGCCGATCGGCGAGGTGGTCTCGTGGCTCGAACAGGCGGGCTATCGCGTTTGCTGGGGCGGCAAGCCGCACGCGGGCGGAGAACGCCGTCCTCGTTGAACGACGAGGCTTCGTCGGCGACAAAGAGGGCGACGTCGGCCCGGCAAAGAACACCGATTCGCAACAAGACGCCGCCTTTCGAATCCGCAATACTTCTTCACGCCGTGCCGCAAAACGGCCATAATGCCCGGTACGCCGATGCAGCGTGCGGCGGAAGATAGCCCCAACACGCCTCGAACACGCGGGAGAGTACGATGAGCAACGACAACCCCTTCGGCCAAGACCAATTCGGTCAAGGTTCGTTTACTGATGAACCGGACGCTGCCTTTGCCGAGGCCCAACCGGCCCCGGCGACCGAGAAGAAACGCGGTTGCAGCACGACGACCATCGTCCTGCTGATCGTGTTCGTGTTGCTGTTGGGTTGCTGCGGGCTGTGCGGCGGACTGTTCGGCGTCGGGGCATTCATCCTGAAAAACTCTCCGGCGTACAAGATGGCCTTGGAGAAGGTTCAAAACGATCCCGCGGTGATCGAGCAATTGGGTGAGCCGATCGAACCGGCGAGCTTCATACCGACCGGTGAGTTCAACGATTCGGGCGACAGCGGTTCGGCAAACCTCAACTTCAAGGTGAAAGGTCCCAAAGGGACGGCGACCGTCAACGTTGTCGCCCGCAAGATCGGCGGCCAATGGGGCCTCACGTCGCTGACGATCGTCATCGACGCGACGAACGAGCGGCTTCAACTGGATGTCAGCGACATGGGCGGTCCGGCCGAAGCGCCGCAGTGGAACCCGGGCGCACCGGCCGTGCCCGATGCAGACTCGGAAAGCGACCAACCGCCCGCCGAACCGGAAGAAGCGCCTTCGGCGAACATCTCGCTGCCCGAGGGTATCGAGCTTCCCGAGTAGCGGCGGTAACCCGAACGAACCGGCAGATCGACAAACCATGAGCAAGCATCGCATTCGAACATTCGTCGCCGTCGATTTGGATCCGGCGATCGTCGACGGAGCCGGTAAGGCGATCGCTCGCCTGCGCACCAGCGGCGCCGACGTCAAATGGGTGCGTCCCGAGAACATGCACTTGACGCTCAAGTTTCTCGGCGACGTCGACGCCCGCGACGTGTACGACGTGTGTCGGGCCGTTCAACAGGCGGTCGCCGAATTGCCGCCGTTCACCATCGAGGTCGACGGGTTGGGTGCGTTTCCGAACCTCGACCGGCCGCGGGTCGTGTGGATGGGCATCACCGAAGGCGGTCCGCAACTGGTCGAATTGGCCGAGCGAATCGAGCAGGCGTTGGTTCCGTTGGGGTTCCGACCCGAAGCCCGCAAGTTCCATCCGCACATCACGCTGGGACGTGTCCGCGGAGGCGGCGGAGCGATTCGCTTCTTGGCCGACATGCTCCGCAAGAACGAGCGATACGACGTCGGCATGACGGCGATCGACGAGGTCGTCGTGTATTCGAGCGATTTGCAGCCCGAAGGACCGGTATACAAACCGCTGGGACACGCCGAGCTGGCGGGCGAGTGAAACGCCCTGCTTTCGATCCGCCGCCAGCCCTATTTCGAGAACACAAGTAAGAGACCGACGAGTTTCCTTCGACGATGACGCAACCACGATTTTCTCCGATTCGTACCGAGATCGCCGGATTGCCGGTAATCGAGCTGGCGAAAGAATACGGCACGCCCACCTACGTGTACGACGCGGCCGTCATCCGCAAACGGATGGCCGAGCTGCGGATGTTCGACGTCGTCCGCTATGCACAAAAGGCCTGTTCGAACCTGGCCGTCGTCGACTTGCTGCGTCGCGAAGGCGCGATGGTCGACGCCGTCAGTGCCGGAGAGATTCATCGAGCGTTGGCGGCCGGATACGAACCGACCGGCGATCCTCATCCGATCGTCTACACCGCCGACATCTTCGACCGCGATGCGCTCGCGTTGGTCGTCGAAAAGAACATCCACGTCAATTGCGGTTCGCGCGACATGATCGACCAGTACGGCGCCGTCGCGCCGGGCCGCGACATCACCTTGCGGATCAATCCCGGTTTCGGCCACGGACACAGCCGCAAGACGAACACCGGCGGCGACCTGTCGAAGCACGGCATTTGGCACGAGCAACTGCACGACGCCCTGGTCGAAGCCGAACACTACGGGCTGGGCGTTACGGGGCTGCACATGCACATCGGATCGGGGACCGACCTCGAACACCTTGCGCAGGTGTGCCGCGCGATGGAGAAAGCGGCGCTCGAAGCGGGCAGAAACGTCCGCACGATCAGCGCCGGCGGCGGCCTGCCCACGCCGTACCGCGACGAAGACGAGCCCATCGACCTCGACGCCTATTTCAAGCTGTGGGACGAAACGCGGAAACGCTTGGAAGACGCATTCGGACACGCCGTCCGCCTCGAGATCGAGCCGGGGCGGTACCTTTCGGCCGAAAGCGGTTTTCTCATCTGCGAAATCCGCGCGGTGAAGACGCAAGGTGAGAACCTTTTCTACCTGGTCGATGCCGGGTTCAACAACCTGGCGAGGCCGATCTTGTACGGGGCGTATCATCCGATTTCGGTCGTTCCGGCCGACGGCGACACCCGGCGTCCGCTGGTGCCGGCGATCGTGGGAGGCCCGCTCTGCGAGTCGGGCGACATCTTTACCCAGGAAGAGGGCGGG
The DNA here is from genome assembly GCA_964454655.1 of uncultured Planctomycetaceae bacterium. Taxonomy (GTDB): domain Bacteria; phylum Planctomycetota; class Planctomycetia; order Pirellulales; family Thermoguttaceae; genus CAYVVR01. The sequence continues at coordinate 5,504 of CAYVVR010000150.1, forward strand.
TTCGTCGTCACGCGCCCGCTTCCGACGGCGGCCCCCGGCGATTTGTTGGTCATCGAGTGCGCCGGCGCCTACGGTTTCGTGATGAGTTCGAACTACAACTCGAAGCCGACCGCCGCCGAAGTTCTGATCGACGACGGCACGGCGCACTTGGTCCGACGGCGCCAACGCTACGAAGACTTGTTTGCCGACGAGGTGATCCCCGCCCGCGACGCGTGAATCGCCGTCGCGGCATCTTCGCCGCTTGCCGTTCGTAGCTGCGTCAAACCGTGGCGGCTCGCCGTGGCGGTTGCGCTGCCGCTGGTGTCTTCGCGATGCTTCGACCATACTGGAGGCGTCGAATTTCCCACCTCGTGCGCGCGGCGCGAACCATTGTGCAGAAGAAGCCATGCCGACGATTCTCTACTTCGATTGTCTTTCGGGCATCAGCGGCGACATGACCTTGGGGGCGTTGGTCGATTTAGGGGTTCCGCTCGAGTTGCTGAACGAACGGATCGGCTCACTGGGATTGCCCGAGTGCCGCTTGGAAGCCGCCGAAACCAAGAAACGCGGCTTTCGCGCGACGCAAGTGCGCGTCGTTGCCGCCGAGGAACACGCGCACCGGCACTTGTCGCACATCTTGAAGATGATCGACGGTTCGACGTTGACCGATCGCGAACGTGATCTGGCCGAACGCATCTTCCGTCGCCTGGCCGAGGCCGAGGCCAAGGTTCACGGAACGACCGTCGAGAAGGTTCACTTCCACGAGGTGGGAGCCGCCGACTCGATTGCCGACATTGTCGGGGCGGCCGTCGGTTTGACTTTCTTGTCGCCCGCTCGGGTGGCGGCATCGGCCGTTCCCACGGGCACCGGCACGATCCGAATCGCGCACGGCACGTGCAGTGTACCCGCTCCGGCCGTCGCCGAGTTGCTGTGCGGCATTCCCGTGGCGGCAAGCGACATTCCCATGGAACTGACGACACCTACCGGAGCGGCGATCTTGGCGACCGTCGCCGAATCGTTCGGACCCTTGCCGGCGATGACGATCGAGCGAATCGGCTACGGGGCGGGCGAGCGCGACATCGAATCGCAGCCGAACGTGTTACGCTGCTTTTGGGGGACCGTCTCGGACGATGCCTTGCGCCCGGTGACCGACCGTATCTGGATCGTCGAAACGAACCTCGACGACGCCAGCGGCGAGATGATCGGGTACTGCGCGGCGAAATTGTGGGAAGTCGGCGCGCTCGACGTGTACACGGTAGGCATTCAAATGAAAAAGAATCGTCCCGCGGTCACGCTCACCGTGTTGTGTCGCGAAGAGGATCTCGCCCGGGTCGAAACGACGATCTTCCGCGAAACGACGACCCTGGGCGTGCGGCGGATGCCGGTGGAACGTCACACGCTTCCCCGCCGGGCGTTCGAAGTCGAAACGCCTTGGGGCACGGTGTCGGGGAAGGTCGCCCGACTGCCCGACGGCACGTTGCGGTTCGCTCCCGAATTCGAGTCGTGCCGCGCCGTGGCCGAATCGGCAGGTGTCTCACTGGGGCAGGTTTACGAACAGGCCCGCTCGGCCTTCCGACCGGAACAACTCGCCGCAGACGATCCGGCCGGTTGGTCTCGCTGAGAAGAAGATTCGGTCCGCCGCCGTCGAAATTGCAAGGTCGGCTTCGATTCGGCGAACAGAAATATGGTAGATTGCCGTAGGCCGGTACGCGGCCATGTAAATTGTAGATTGTATGCAATCCTGTCTGCTTGCCGAGTTTCGTCGCAACCGGAGACAATCTGTTTGTCGATCTCCATCGGTCGCAGGCCGGCGAAAAGGACCCGACCATGTTTCTCCTTGCCGAAGGCGGATTATTCGGACTTTTCATGTTGACCATGATCGTGGCCGTTGTGGTGCTTTCGGTAAAAAACGCCGCCAAAAGGAATAAGCGGCGAAGCTCGTGGGGAAGTCGCGGCGACGCGATCAAGAGCATGCTTGATGGCGCCGCGGGCAAGCCGGTCGGACCTTTCGCCACCAACGAAGATCAAGTGCACGTGCGGCTGGAGGAGCGATTCCGCGAGATCGAAGGGACGCTCGACACGAAGATCGCCTTGTTGGAAAACTTGATCCGCGAGGCCGATCGGGCGGCCGCCCGACTCGAAAACGCCCTGAACCTGGCGATGCCCGAAGAACTTCGCGAGGCTCAGGCTCAAACATTCCGGCACGATTCTGAAGGCGACGAATCGCCCATCGTTTCGGCGGTCGTCGTTCCGGAAGAAGAACCGTCTTCTCTTGCGCAGCCGTTGCCGCCGGTCGAAGAATCGACGACCGGCGATGCGGGTTCGGAGTCGGCCGAAGCCGAATTTTCTCGGGAAGGCGACACGGCAGCTTCCGAAGCGAGTTCCGCGTCGCAAGACGATGTGCCCGCATCGGTGAAAGACGAAGTGATGACGCTGGCCGATTACGGTTTCGATGCCTCGGAGATCGCTGCCCGACTCGAAGTGCCGTTGCCGGTCGTGCGACGGCTTCTCACGCAACGTCGCACCCGACGGCTTTGAGGGCGAACGACGGGCACCCGTACAAACGCGCGACTCGCGGCCGCGCGTTCTCACGATCGATCTTGTCTGTTCACTGCGGCGCCCGCCGAGTTGCCGTATGCCGCAGAATCGGGAGCCACGAAGCCGATGGCCCTCGGTTCGGCCGCAGCGGGGCGCAGAAGAACGCATGATCGGCCGTATGCTGTCAAGCGAAATCTGTGCTATATTATATGGCACCCGCTGTTATGGGGGTTTGCGCCGACGCGAAAGTCGATATCCCTATGGGTAACGGCGTGCTTCTGTAGGTAGCAGGAAAGTCGCCCAAGCGAGGATGTTTCTTTCGGTTGCCCCCAAGTTGGTGGGTCATCTTT
>CAYVVR010000151.1:0-2523 GCA_964454655.1 uncultured Planctomycetaceae bacterium
CGTGCATCGGCGAAACACGCGAAAACGGTAGACGCGTTTCGCCGATGCACGTCATCGCGCGTGAGGCGAGTTTGCAGCCGCTTCGAGAGGCGGTTTGGGCAACGAGAAAACGGCCGTTTCGCCCTTCCAACCGGCGAACGGTCCCGGCGGTTCGTCGCCGGTGAAGGGGGTTCCGAGTAAGTCGATCGTCACGCGAGGATCGCGCGTTACGGAAACGCGGGCGGCTTCGGCAGGCAACGTCAGCGTCAGCGTCCACGTGTTGCGATCCAAGACGCATCGACTTCGGACCGCAACGCTGCGGGCATCGAAACCGGTCAGGCGTCGCCATTGCTCGAGTGTCAGCCGGTAACCGTCGGGGGCTTGTTCGGGATTTGCAAAGGGAACGGGATCGTCGCCCCATCCGCGGATCGTCGCTTCGATACGCTGCAAAAGCTCGGGCAATTTGCGTCCCGTATCGCTGCACCAGGCCGTCACGACAAAGCGGGCATCGGCCGACGTGCCGGGATACACGTTCGCCTCGAAGCGGTTGTCGTGGACGGTCGGCGGCCGGTCGGCCGGCAAGCAAACGGCCGTCATGTCGTCGCCGATCAGCAAGTTGCCGGTCGCTTCAATATACGCCGCGCCGCCTTTGCGGTTGGTGATCTTGCGGAAATAGAAGCCGTAGCCGTCTCCGGCGATCAGGTTTCGCACGCAGCGGACGCCGTCGGCGTCGTGTCCGTACACGCCGACCGACCAGGGACGCGTCGGGATCGTTTGCGATTCGTCGGGTTTTCCGCCGGGATTGAACCGCGGAGGGCCGTTCAAGAACACGTTGCAATCGACCAGGCACGCCGTCTCGGGCGTATTGTCGTCCATTTCCAGAAACAGGCCTCGTCCGCGGTTGTTCACGAACACGTTTCGCGACACGCGGCAATTTCTCCACGTATTGTCGAGCCACACGCCCATGCAACGATTGTCGACGAACCAATTTTCTTCGATTCGCAGTCCGAAAGCTTGATGCGTTTTGATGCCGCCGGTTTCGTAGGCCGTGTTTTGCAGCCGGTTGTTGTCGAGAAAGAGGTTTCGGCGGATGATTACGTCGCGGTGACCGCAACCCATCGCCCCGACCGCCCCGTTGGCGTAGATGATGTTGCCTTCGATGCGATGGAAACCGGACTGCTCGCGGTCGGGTTCGGCTTGGGCGGGACGTTCGTTGTCGTAGACGGCACCCGATCGTCCGCCGCTGACGCCGAACGTGAGCCCCACCGACTTCGCGTAGCGGATGATGTTGTCGGCGATGACCCAATGATGGCCGCCGCGGGTACCGACCATACCGCTTTGGGCGTTCGAGGCCTTCTGCCAGAACTGGGCCGGAAATTGGTTCGCGCAATGCTCGAACACGAAGCCGCGAACCTCGATGTATCCCAAGCCCTTTGCGAGCGGCCGAAACACACCGCGACGCGTCGTGAGTTCGACATGATGCGCCGACGGCACGTCGCCGCCGAGGTTGATCCAAATGCGATTCGTTTCGGGATCGTATCGCCAAGACGCGGGCGTTTCGGTCAGCTCGTCGAGCGACGACGTTTCACGCAGCGGCCGACCGTCGACGAACACCTGGCCGAGCGTCCAGGCCACCTTTGTGAAGGGATAGGGGGGGCGGTTGTTCCGCTCTTGGTCCCAGTCGTACGTGATCCGGTAGGGATTGCCGCCGTCGACGTAACCGGTATCGGTGAACATGGCCGGGTCGACTTCGGCGGAAAACAACCCGGCGTGTTCCTTGCGCCACGTGGGCGTCCATACGTCGGAACCTTTCACGATCGCCCCGTGACGAACTTCGCTGCGATACACGATCGGCTTGCCGGGAAGGCCTCCGCGCGGCGGCATTACGCGTTCGCGATACACGCCGGGCAGCACGTGGATCGTATCGCCGGGCATCGCGACTTCGGCCGCGGCCTGAATGCGTGCAAACGGCTTTTCGCGGGAACCGTCGCCTTCGGCGGTCGCGTTCGCATCGACCCACCAATCGGCGGCCGTGACCGGTCGACAGGAAGCCGTCGCCCAAAGCGCGAGCGGCAACATGGCGCAGCAAAGAGTGAGTCGACGCGAAAAGTTTATTCGGCAACAGCCCCGTTGCCCGACGAGGAACAAACCGAGACGGCGAGCGTGTTTCAACAGTTGCATGGCAGGACTTTCGTTGCGTCGATAGGTAGGCTGCAAGGGATGCAAGGTAGGAAGGTCGAGGGCGCGTCAGTCGGAAAGAAGGTCGGCGACGATGTCGGACGTGGTCGATTCACGCCGTCCGCACGCGGCGGGCGCCGTCTCGGGCGGTACCAGCGGATCGACGTCGCGGCACGAGGCCAACAGGTCGGAAAGCAACTGCCGGTACTCGTTCCTCTGAATGCGCGCAAGCTCGTGATGCACGCGCAGGGCAAGGAGACGGTTCGTGAACATGCGGCGGTGCGACACGGCGAACTCGACCGCCGGCAGCATCGCCAAAGCGAGTTCCGTGCGACGGTGCGGTTTGGCGGAGAATTTCTCGAGCAT
>CAYVVR010000151.1:2533-8351 GCA_964454655.1 uncultured Planctomycetaceae bacterium
TGGTTCGCACCCCTCGCTGGTTCGTATGGACGGCGATCCGCAAGGCGCGGTACGCTTCGTCGTCTTCCAGCGGATGCGGCGTCACTCGCGTGAACACCTCGTGCTGCAAGCAGGCGTTGAGGCGAGGGCGATCTTCTTCCACTCGGTACTTCAAGGTTTCGAAGGAACGTTTCTTCGCGTCGGAAAGCGGGCCGTCGGCCAAGTCGGCGAACACGTCGTAGCCCAACGAACCGTCGAGATACTCGGGATCGTACATTGCCCGCAGCGTCGAGGCTAAAACCAGTTGCGGCCACACGAAACGATCGACGATGCGAAACATCTCGGTATCGTTGTCGCCGAAGATGCGCCACAACAGGCGACGCCGGTGATAGAGCACGGCAGGCTTGGCCGAGGGGCCGAATTGGGCGATCCAGGCTTCGTCTTCTTCGCCCGGCCACAAAATGGCCTGGGCATTGAAGGCGTCGGTGTGAAATTGCCGGTTCAAGCATTCCACGGCTTCGCCGATCCGCATTTCGACGGCCCGGCACAGCATCGCGAACCAGAACCGACCGAACAACGCTAGCGGCAAATCGGCCAACGAGGTCGTGCCGCGATATCCCGCCGCTTCGCGGACTTTCACCAACGTCGAAGCCGCCGCGAACTGCTCCATCAGCTTGCGGTCGCTGGGATCGAAGTAAGCCCCGTTGTACCAGTCTTCCACGTAACGCAGATCGAGGCCCAAGTAATAACGCTGTCGTGGTTCGGGCTGATCGCGATCGAGTGCGAAGCGGGCGCGTCGCAGGAACTGGTCGCGGCCGGTTTGCTCGTCGGTGGAAGCGTCGGGCGTGGTGTCGCACACCTCGGGCGGGCATTCTTCGGGGTGCGGATGAACGCGGCACACGTGTGTTCTCAGTCGCCACTCGAACCGATAGACCCGCTCCCACAGCGACGCGAGATGATGTTCGCGCCGCCACTTGCGGTAGTTTTCCATCAGGTCGAGATCGGCGGCTTGGGCGACCGTGACGAGCCGCGATTGAATGAGACTCGGGATCACTTTCAGCAGCAGGCCGAGCGTGATCGTCGTTCCGCCCACGCACAGCGGCAACAATAGGGCGACCTTGGCCGGATAGGTTTCGACACCCGGTATGATGTTACCCAGGTAGCCGACCAGGGCGACCGTGGCCGAAGCGATCGTGTACCGTAAGCTGCGCTTGTACAAGAAATTGCCGACGACGTACATGGCGTCCATGACGCTGAACAGTCGGCAAATCTGCTTGGCCCAAGCGACGATCACAAGTTACGGCTCCCGGTACCGAAAAAGCGGCACGACAAGCAGTCGTCGTCGATTCGCCGACGACGGCATCGGCCGCTTGAAACGACGCCCCCTTCAACGATACGCGATGTCCGGGAAGACGGCGCATCGGGAATGCCGCCGGACGGCGTGCGCCCGGCGGCCGCCCCGGAATTATCATCACACGTCGCAAATGCGAACGCACTTTTCCAGCGAAGCCAGCGGATCGGGACCGGTCGGGATGAACTCTTGGCCCACGTAGCCGGTGTAGCCGGTTTCGACGATCGCCCGCATCACCGCGGGATAGTAGATCTCTTGCGTCTCGTCGATCTCGTGCCGACCCGGGTTTCCGCCGGTGTGGTAGTGCTTGAGGTACTGGGCGTTTTCCTTGATCGTGCGGATCAAGTCGCCTTCCATGATTTGCATGTGGTAAATGTCGTACAGCAGGCCGAACCGCTCCGAGCCGACCATCTTGCACAGCTCGACGCCCCAAGCCGTGTGGTCGCACTGATAGCCTTTGTGGTTGACCTTGCTGTTGAGCAATTCCATGACCAGATTGACCTTGTGCTTTTCGCACAAGCCGATGATCTTTTTGATTCCTTCGGCACAGTTCTTCAAGCCTTCTTCGTCGCTGATGCCGTTGCGGTTGCCCGAGAAGCAAATCACGCTGGGCACGCCGTTTTTGGCCGCCGCCGGGATCAGCTCTTCGTAGGCCTTGATGAGCCGTTCATGTTCGGCAGGGTTGTTGAACCCCTTGGTCAACCCGGTACCCGACTGGGCGATCGCGCAGGTCAAACCGAACTCTTTGAGGATGGGCCATTCGTCGGGGCCCAACAGTTCGATCGACTTCAAGCCGATACGCTTGGCCGCCTTGCAAAGGTCTTCCAATGAAATCTTGCCGTAGCACCAGCGGCAGACGGAGTGATTGATGTTCCCCTTCAGCGGCTCGGCCCCGAAGGCGGGCGCGCGACCGCCGCGCACGAACGCCGCAACAGCAACGCCGGATGCCAGCATCGTGCCCAATACACCGCGTCGAGAAAAGCGATTCTTCATGAGTTCATCTCCGGTTCGTGGCGAGAAATGTGCAGATTGGATCGGCCAGGAAAGGTGGGAAACGCATCTTCCCTATAGTAGTCGCGACACACCATGAAGGAAAGCAAACCCAAGCCCGCGACGCGGGTTGCGCGGTTTTCGAATGTGGCTTTCCGACCGGGGGGGAATTAAGGTAAGGCGGTGCCTAACATCCGAGGAAAAAACGTGCCGATTGCGGCCGCCTCAGAAGAATCGCAGGAATAGGGGAGAGACGATCATGGCTTTCGGACCGATTCGTTTGCTGCAAATTCGCAGGTGCACTGTCCAAGTTGCTGCAATTGCGCTCGCGACGGTGTGGGTGCTTTGTGGAAATTGGACCGTCTCGTTCGGCGAAGAACCGCCGCGGCTGATTCCCGCCGACGAAGGCACCGTACCGATCGACGTCGATTGGGATCGCTTCGACGAGTCGGTGCTTGACTTGTCGTCGTATCTCGACGCGCCTGCCGGAAAAGACGGGTTCGTCCGCGTCGAAGGCGCGCACCTGGTGACCGGCTCGGGCAAGCGGTTGCGTTTGTGGGGCACGAACGTGTGCGGGAACGATTGCTTTCCCGATCACGAACAGGCCGAACGCATCGCCCGCGACTTCGCGAGGCTGGGGTTCAACGTCGTTCGTTTTCATCACCTCGATTCGACGTGGGGGCGCAGCATCTTTCCGGCCGACAGCGATACCACGCGCGTGCTCGACGAAGAAAACCTCGAACGGCTCGACTACTTCATCTACCAGCTCAAACAGCGGGGAATCTACGCGAACTTGAATTTGAACGTGCTGCGACGTTATCGGCCCGGCGACGACGTGCGCGACTACCGGTATCTGGGCATCGGCAAGTCGGCGACCTATTTCAATCCCCGATTGATCGAATTGCAGCACGAGTACGCACGACAGCTTTTGACGCACCGGAACCGGTACACGGGCAACGAGTACCGCCACGAACCGGCGGTCGCCGTCGTCGAAATGGTCAACGAAAACTCGGTGCTCGAAGGATGGGTGAATTGGCGATTGGTCGGCAAGAACGAAGAGAACCCGAGCACGTGGTCGCCGATTCCCGTTTCATATGCCGAGGAACTGACCACGCTGTACAACCGGTGGTTGAAAGAAAACGTGGCGCCCGAGGATTTGGCGGCGATTCGCAAAGAGTGCGGCGTCGGCGAAGGCGAACCGGTTCCGCGATTACGCCCCGACCAATTCGCGGAAGCCTCGACACTGCGGTTCGGAACCGAGGCCCGCTTCTACATGGATGTCGAACGCCGGTTTTTCGAAGGCATGCGTCGGCTGTTGCGCGACGAATTGGGCGTCGAATCGCTCTTGGTGGGCACGGCCGATCACAACGATCGATACGCCGCTTACGCCCACATCGCTTCGAACATGGTGTTCGACTACATCGACGGGCACGGGTACTGGCAACATCCGTCGTTGGGCGAAAAGACGCGCATCCAGAACACGCCGATGGTGAACGATCCGCTCGATTCGACGGTCGTGCAGTTCGCCCGCTCGCCCGTCGCGGGGCTGCCGTTCACCATTTCGGAAACGAACCATCCTTTTCCGCACGAATACGCGTGCGAAGGGTTTCCGATCTTGACGACGTACGCGTTGTTCCACGACTGGGACGGCATCTACTGGTTCTCGTGGAGTCGCGGTCGGTACAACGATCCGGAGGCCGGTATTCGGAATCGCGGCTGGTTCGACTTCAGCGTCGATCCGATGAAGGTGATCCACGCGGCGGTGTGCGGCTTGATCTGGCACCGGAAAGACATCGCCCCCGCGCGAACGACCGTCGTTCGTCGCTACGACGAACAAACGATCGTCGAAGCCCTGCGGATGGACCGCAACGAAAGCCCCTTCTTCACGCCCGGCTTTCCGCGTAGTGCAGGACTCACACACGCGACGCGATTTTCGCTCGACGGCCGGCCGAGCGATCCGTTTCCGCAGGCGGCCGCCTTGGGCGAGATCGTCTCCGACACGGGCGAGTTGCGGTGGCTCGACGCCGACAAGAAACGCGGCCTGGTCGTCGTCGATACGCCCCGCACGCAAGCGATGATCGGATTCGTAGGCGGAACACCCCATCGCACGACGCGTCTGGCGCTGAAGGTCGATACCGAGTTCGCGGCGGTCGTTTTGACCAGCCTCGACGATGCCGCCCTCGAGCAAGCCGATCGCCTGTTGTTGGTCACAACCGCCAAGACCTGCAACACCGGTCAACGATGGGAAGCCGATCGCAAGACACTCGCCGAGTGGGGACATGCTCCGATTCGAACGATTCCGGTCGTCGGCCGTGTGCGTCTCGAAGGGATCGAGGCCTCGGCCGTGCGGGCGGTCCCGCTGACCACGATCGGCGCGCCCACCGATCGATCCATCCCGCTGGTTCGTTCCGGCGACGGCTGGGAACTCGAACTGGAAGACTCCGGCACCTTGTGGTACGCGATCGAAGTGAGCCGCTGAAGGTCGTCTTGCCGTTCTCGGCGAAACAACCGCAGATTGCGGCGGCGACAAGGTCGGATTACCCTAGACAAGCTGGGCAAACTGCGGTGTTTTCACGAGAGCGACATGTTTTCGGACCTGTTCGGTGATCCGCACCGGCGTCATTTTTTGTTGACGGTGTTGGTCGGCGCGGGCTTGGCCGCGTACGTGACCGGATCGGTCCGCGCGCTTTCGGGCTTCGATTTGGCGCTCATTTTGGCCCTTGTGGGGGGCTATCCCATCTTCGCCACAGCCCTCGGTTCCCTCTTTCGGCGGAAAATCACCGCCGATTTGGCCGTTGCGCTTGCGGCATTGGCGGCGCTTTGGATCGGGCAATACGACGTCGCCGCCGAAGTCATCTTCATCATGCTCATCGGCGAGAGTCTCGAACACTACGCCGTGGGGCGGACCCGCGCCGGTGTCGCGTCGCTATTGGCGTTGCGGCCCGAAACGGCGCGTGTCCGACGCGACGACGTGGTGATGGTGATTCCGGCAAAGGAAATCCAAAGCGGCGATGTCGTCATCGTACGTCCCGGCGACAAGATTCCCGTCGACGGCCGCGTGCTTACGGGGGCTTCCGCCGTCGACCAAAGCACGATCACCGGAGAGCATTTGCCGGTAGATAAGGCCCCCGGCGACGAGGTGTTCGCCGGAACGATCAACCTGAACGGTTCGCTCGAAGTGGCCGTCGAGCGGTTGGGACACGAAACGACGCTCGAGAAGATCATCCATCTGGTCGAACATGCCGAAGAGGCCAAGGCACCGGCTCAACGCCTGGCCGACCGGTATGCCTCGTGGTTCGTGCCCATCGTGCTTGCCGCCGCAGCCGCCGCGTACCTGATCACCCGCGACGTGACCCGCTCGGTCACGATCTTGGTGGTGGCGTGTCCGTGCGCATTGGTTCTGGCCACGCCGACCGCCGTGGCCGCGACGTTGGGCGGGCTGGTCCGCAAGGGCGTGTTGGCCAAAGGCGGTGCCGTCCTTGAGACCTTGGGACGCGT
>CAYVVR010000152.1:0-8337 GCA_964454655.1 uncultured Planctomycetaceae bacterium
TGCCGAGCGGCTCAAAGGCCTGGTAAGCGTGTCGGCGACCGGTAGCGAAGCCCCGAAGACCTACGTCGAAGCCAAAGACAAAGGGGACTTCGCCTTCGGCCAGTTTACCGTGGCCTATGCCCAGCTTCAGGATCCCAATTTGGATCCCAAGAAGGCGGATGCGCTCGAGTCGGATCGCGAGACGAACCGGGACGCGGCCATTGCCGCGTATCTGGCGGCATTGCGAATGGCCGGTCCCGAAAACGATGCAGAAGAACTGAACGAGATTCGTCGCCGCCTGGTGTTTCTGTTTTGGGATGCCAAGGAATACTATGATGCGGCGGTCGTCGGCGAGTACTTGGCGAGGCGTCAACCTCAGTTCGCGGGAGCACCGAAGGCGGCCGAGATCGCCGTCAAGGCGTATCGCAATCTCTTCATTGCAGCGGTCAAGAACGGAGAAGATACGTCATTCGAGCGGGCTCGTATGACCGATTTGGCCGAATTGGTGGCTCGTAGCTGGGGCGACCGGGCAGAGGCCGGTGAGGCCGTGCTGATGCTGATCGATACGGCGCTGGATTCGGGAGATTTCGAAACTGCCGAGAAGTACCTCGATCTGCTTCCTGAGAATTCGGCCGGGCGGGGTCGGGCGGAACTACGCTTAGGACAGGCCATCTACACGGCCTATGCGAAAGCAGCTTCGGCCCCCGAAGCGGAACGGCCCGATGCCGAAAAACTGGCGGAAATGCGGTCCCGAGCGCAGAAAATCTTGGAAACGGGATTGCAACACGCCATGACGGCCGCGAAGGCCGGCGGTCCGATCGATTATTCACTCGAGTATTCGATCTTGCTGCTGTCGCAGATGTACCTGAGTGCGGGAGATGCCGAAAAAGCCGTCCAGTTGCTCGACGATTCGACGATCGGTCCGCTCGGGTTGATCGCCAAGAAGCATCCGGCGGTCGCCTTGGAACGGTTTCAGGAAGAAGTCTACAAGACGGCGTTACGGGCCTACGTAGGAGCCCAGCAGTTCGACAAGGCGGAAGAATGCCGGCAAAAACTCGAATCGCTGGTAGCCTCGTCGGGAGAAGGGAACGCCGCACGGCTGACGGCCCTGTACGTGAGCTTGGGGCGTCAATTGCAAGACCAGATCGCCCAATTGAAAGCGGAGGGAAAAACCGAGGAACTCGACAAGGTGATCAACGGCTTCACCGTTTTCTTGAAGTCGATCGCACAGCAAGGCGACGAGGCCGATTTCCGCTCGCTGAGCTGGGTTGCCGAGACGTTCTACGGCCTCGGAAAGGGGCTCGATACCGGTGGGGACAAGCTTCCTGAAAAAGCGGCCGACTATTACAAAGAGGCTGCACGAACGTACCTGCTGATGATTAAGCGGTGCGAACAGGATCCTTCGTTTGCTCCCGAAGCTCTCGGGGCCGCTGCACAGCTTAACTTGAAGGTGCGCTTGGCAGGCTGTTTGCGGGCGATGGGTCAATACGAGAGCGCGATGAAGTTGATCGTGAGCGTCCTCGAGGTCAAGGAAACCCGACTGGATGCCCAAATCGAGGCGGCCACCATTTACCAAGAATGGGCCGAAGAACCGGACAAGGAAGACTACTACCTTTACGCCATTCGCGGCGGAGTCAAGAAAGGCAACAAGTACATCGTGTGGGGATGGGGCGGCATCGCCAACCGCTTAGCCGGCTATTACGACAAGTACGCCGACTTGTTCCATCAAGCACGGTACAATCTGGCCTTGTGTCGAATGAAATTGGCCCAACGCAAGAGCGGGAAAGAGAAAGAACAACTCTTGGAACAAGCGCGGTTGGATATCGCTCGCATCTACCAGTTGTATCCGTCGATGGGCGGTAACGAGTGGTATGCGAAATACGACGCCCTGTACAAGAAAATCGAACAACTCCAAGGAAACCGCATGCCGCAAGGCTTGGCCGGGTTGAAGAAGTCCTGAGCCGACGTATCCGCCGCAAGGGCCCGCTCGCGAGGTGGCCCGGGAATCGGCGGCACGTGCGAGAGGAGAGAACGCGATGAAACGTTGGTTGATTGAAGCGTCTTCGGCGGTAGCGCTGGTGTTTGCGACGGTGCTTCCCGCGATCGCCGTGGACACGATCAAGACGGAATCCGACACCTTGACCGGGCGCATCGTTGCGATGACCGCCAACGAGGTGACTTTGGACCAGAACGGAATCCAGCAAAAAGTACCGGTCAACAAGATCGAAATGATCAGTTTCGGGGGCGACGAGCCCGCGGCGTTGCGAACGATTCGGACATACATCTCGGAAGGCCGCTTCCAGGACGCACAAAGCGCCCTCGAGCGAATTCAAACGAGTTCGGTGTCGAGGCAAGAGGTAAAGGACGAGATCGCTTTCCTCTCGGCCTACGTGGCCGCCCGCGTGGCTCTTGAGAGCGGCGGTTCCATCACGGAAGCCGGCCAACAAATGGCGGCGTTCGAAAGTGGGGCTCCGAACAACTGGCATCATTGGGAAGCCGCCCGGATCGTGGGCGACTTGCTCATGGCGGTCGACAAGCCCGCCACCGCCGAGACCTATTACCAGAAATTGGCCCAGGCCCCGTGGCCGGAATACAAGCTCGAATCGAACGTGCTGGTCGGATGGGCGAAGCTGGCGGCCGGTAAACCCGGTGAGGCGGCGGCCACGTTCGACGCGGCCGTACAACTCGCCGGGCAAACCGCCGGGGCCGATCGACTGGGCGTTTTGGCGAATATCGGTAAGGCGCAATGCTTGGCCGAAGAGGGCAAGACCGACGAAGCATTGGCCATTTTGGAGCCGATCTTGGCGCGTCCCGATTTGGCGGACGATGCGGAGCTTGCCGCGCGGACATACAACGCGATCGGAACGGCCTATCGCAAAGCGAACAAGCCCAAGGATGCCGTTTTGGCGTTTTTGCACGTCGATCTGTTGTATTCGCAGTTCGCACCGGGGCACATTACGGCCCTCGAAAATCTGGTCGAGCTGTGGCCGCAACTGCAACGTCCCGATCGGGCGTCACGTGCGGCCGAAGTCCTGCGACAGCGGTACGGACGCACCCCGCCTTCCGGCTGATCGAGTGCCGGGGATGTGTCCGCGACGCGCGGAATCGCTACAATCGGCACAATCACGAATTTGTGGTGAAGACGACTGTTGGGCCGAGGCCGGTCTAGGAATTACACTTTGTAAAGGCACGATGAGATTCGGAAGGGCGTCGCTTCGACGCTTTTTCGGTCATACGATAGCAAACGAGATTTCCCCCTTGTCTTCTTAGCGGAACCGAGAACAAGCGTATTGGAGGTTTTCATGCGGCAAGCATTCTGGTCGAGCTGGTTGGGAGCGGTCACGATTTCGCTCGGGTTGCTGGTCTTGTTGCTGGGGGGAATCCCGGCGGTATCGTCGTGGATGACGCCGACCGCCCACGCCCAAGAAGCGGCCGACGACGAGTTGCCTGCCGCGGATGAAGCACCTGCCGACGCCGGTGCGGGGGATCAGGCCGCTCAACCGGTCAAGAAGTCGGTGCTGGTTTGGTTCTTCGAATCGTTGGGTATTTTGTACAGCACGGCGTTTTTCATTTTGTCGTTCAGCTTCGTGGCCTTGCTGGTCATGAACATCGTCGGGGCTCGCCGAGAAGCGGTGATTCCGACAGCCTTGATCGACGGTTTCGAGGCCCACTTGAACGAACGCCAATACCAAGAAGCCTATGAACTGGCGAAAAACGACGATTCGTTCCTCGGTCAGGTGTTGGCGGCAGGATTGGCCAAGCTTTCGGCCGGCTATCCGCAGGCGATCGAGGCGATGCAAGAGGTCGGGGAAGAGCAGTCGATGCGGATGGAACATCGGCTCAGCTACATCGGACTGATCGGTTCGATCAGCCCGATGGTCGGGCTCTTGGGAACGGTTCACGGTATGGTGAACTCGTTCAGCGTGATTGCCAATAGTACGACCACGCCGAAACCTTCGGAATTGGCCCGCGGTATTTCGACGGCGTTGGTGACGACGTTGGTCGGGCTGTCGATCGCCATTCCCGCCATGCTCGCCTATGGGTTGCTTCGCAACCGCGTTGCCCGATTGGTGCTGGAAGTCGGCATCGTCAGTGAAGGTCTGATGTCGCGGTTCTCGAATACGGGCGCGAAAAAGGCGTAAGCAAAACGGCTGTCGGCCGTTTGCGAACGACTTTCGAGGAATCGAGGAGAGCCGTCATGCGAGTCGAAAAACGTCGGGAGCTGCCCGCCGCAGAACCCGAAATGACGCCCATGATCGACATGACCTTCCTGTTGATCGCCTTCTTTATGTTGTTGATCAACTTTTCGGCCGGCGATCAAAACCAACTCATTCGATTGCCGTTGAGTCAGTTGGCCCAGCCGCCGGATACGCCTCCGACGTACCCGATCACCCTGCAAATGACTTCCAAAGGCACCGTGTTTTACGGAGCGGAAGAAGTCACCATCGAGGGGGTGAATCCGCTGCTGGTGGCCGAGAAGGCCATCATGAAGATGCGGGGCCTGTCGCCGCAAGATGCGACCGTGATCATTCGGGCCGACCGGTACGCCAAAACCGGCTGGGTCCAAGAGCTGATCCAACAGTGTCAGCAGGCCGGGTTCGAAAAGTACACGTTGCGGGCGAGACAGGAAAGCGCGTAAGCGATGAAGATACGACACACAGGCAAAAGGCTCAGCGAAGATCTCAAGCTGGAGATGACGCCGATGATCGACGTCGTCTTCCAGTTGCTCACCTTCTTCCTGATGACGTTCAAGATCGTGGCACCGGAAGGGGATTTCTTCATCAAGATGCCCGTTGCGGCGCCCTCGCCCGGCGTGCCCAGCGACGTGCCCATTCCGCCGATCAAGGTGCGCATGACCGCCGATTCGCAAGGGAAGCTCGCCGGACTGTACTTGGCCGAAGCAAAGCTGGGCAGCATGCAAGAGCTGCAACAACGTGTCCGGGGAATCGTCGGTGACGATCCCGGCCCCGGCGTGCTGGAGAGCACCGAGGTCGAGCTCGACTGCGACTACGATCTGCGCTACGAGTACGTCATGCAGGCGATCACGGCGGTTTCCGGGTATATCGACGGGAATCGCGTGGTCAAGCTGGTCGAGAAAGTGAAGTTCGCCCCGCCGCACCGCTGACGTCACGTTTCAAGCGCGACAAGCGAAGCCAAGTGCGCGATGCCCGGATTCTCGATCATGGGCATCGTTGTTTTTGCGCACACGGCTCGGTGTGGGGCTTTGCTTCAGAGCAATCGTGCCTCGACTCGCACGGCATCGGGTGAGCCGATCAGCCACAAGAGCCGTTCGAGGATCCAACGAGGATCGCTGGGACGCGCGCCCTTCATCGCCAAGTCGGCTTCGTTGAGCCAACGTACCAGTTGCGCCGTGCGATAACGTCCCAACCGTTTCAACCGAGCCTCGGCGCTGCGCAGCGTGAATTTACGAAAGCCCGCCTGCTCCAAAGCGGCGGGAATGGGAACGGGGCGACCTCGCGGGTGCAGTAAGATGTGGGCGGCCGTCGCGTAACGTCGTAGCGTCGGGGCGATCATCCCGAAAATGCCGACCGGGTTTTCTCCCGAGTTGATCAACCGGTCGAGCATGACCAAGGCGTCTTGCGGTTTGCCGTCCAACGCGGCATCGAGCATGTCCCACACCGCCTTGGCGTGCCAGGCACTGACGTTTTCTTCGACGATCGTTACGGTAATCGGTTTGCCCGGCGAGACGACGTTGGCCAGCTTGGCGAGTTCCTGGTCCAGCACACCGGGGTTGGGGCCCAACAGGTCGACCAGAAGCTCGGCGGCGTCGTGTTTCAAGGCGACGCCGTAACGAGCTTCCGACCATTTCGTGAGCGTATCGATCAGAGATTGGGGCTTTGGGGGAGTGCAATCGATGACCCAAGCGCCGTGTTTCTCGGCCAGCTTGGCCAATCGCGTGTTTTTGGGCCAACTTTGCACGGAAAGAATGAGAAACCCGCTCGACGGAGGGGTTTCTAGAAACGTTTCGAGTTTGTCTCGAAAGTTTTTCAAAAAGGCGTCGGCGTCGTCGATCATGACGACGCGCGTATCGCCGAACATACTGCGCGTCGCGACTTCACCGATCACGTCGCGCAGTTCGGCCGATTTCCCGTCGAACCGACGGATGTCGCAATCGTCTTCGTCGTCGGCGAACAGTTTCCGCAAGCGTTCCAGGGCCAGCGAGCGCAGGAACGGTTCGGTACCCTCGAGAACGCAGAATCCTCCCTTGGGCGAAAGACGCTTCCTACCGACGAATTCGAAGGCCGACAGCTTCGCCATCTGGTCGGATCCTTAAGGACACTGGGGACTGTGGCGCCCGAGGGAGGCGGCTTGAGGCCGACGGTTTTCGTTATTGTCGGCCCAGTTTTTCGCGGGTTGCACGGACGATTTCGACGTATTGTTTGGCCAAGTTTTCGATACGGGCGAAGTCTCGATCGCGGACGGCTTTCTTTTCCACCAAGGCGCTCCCCACGCCGAGCGCACAAGCACCGGCTTCCAGGAAGGAGGCCGCCGTGTCGAGATTCACGCCGCCGGTCGGCATCATGCGTACCTGGGGCAACGGGCCTTTGAGCACCTTGAGATATTTCGCACCGACGACGTCGGACGGAAAGATTTTGACGATGTCCGCACCGGCTTCCCAAGCCGTGAGTACCTCGGTTGGGGTAAACGCCCCCGGCATGACCGGCTTGCTGTATCGTTTGCACATGGCGATCACGTCGAGATTCACCGTGGGGGCGACGATGAATTCGGCGCCGGAAAGGATTGCCGTGCGGCAAGTTTCCGAATCAAGGACGGTCCCGGCACCGAGGACGATTTTGTCGCCGAGCCGGGCCGCGACTTCTTCCAACACCCGATGGGCGGCCGGTACGGTGAACGTGACCTCCATGGCGGTGACCCCCCCGGCATGGAGGGCTTCGGCGACGTCTGCCAGCATTTCACCGCTTGGGGCCCGCATCACGGCCACGATTCCGCACTCGAGAATCCGATCCAACGTTGATTTCGTGCTCATGAGCCGCTGTTCCTGATGTGTTCAAAGGTTGATGACTTTCGGATGGGACCGAGAACTGCCGAAAACGCGTCCCGGAAGGTCAGCGTACGCCTCGCCGAAACGGCTGTCAATCGGCCGCAAATTCGGGGTGGACGAAGGTCACGGTGACTTCCATAATACGACGTGGGCAAGGTGTGTGGGTATTGATCATTGTCGGTGGTATGGCATCACGTTCATTCTGCAGAAGATTGCGAGGATGAGAAGCCTTGTCCCACGTCGTCCAACTGCTCTTATCTTTGGCGATCCTGGGGATCCTCATAATCGTCGCGGTTCGTTTCCTGAAGAAAATTCGGGCAGAGACCGCACAGAACGACTCGTCGGTCGAAGATTTGCTGACGAATCTCGAGGAATTGCGAGCCTCGGGTCAGCTTGAGGAAGCAGAATTCCGAACAATAAGGACAAAGCTGATCGAGCGGCTTCGCCGCGAGAGAAGAAACGAGGAGAGAACCGGTTGATCGGGCGGTGACTGTCGTCCCGATCGATTGGAAGGCATCAAAACCGTAAGGTGATGCCTGCGGTGGGTAATAAACCGAACCCATTCTCGTTTCGTACCGACAATTACCGTGCGAGACGACACGCCGGTACCGGCGAACAGGGCCGTTCGCTGTCGCCAATGAAAATATTCATCGGCGTGTGTGTGGAGACACCATTCGAGTTTGACATCCGCAGTCTACCTTAGGAGGGGGTAAGCTGCCCGACGGAAGAAGGGATCTGTGGTATGCCGACCGGCCGGGATTTTACCTCTGGGCGTCGCGGAAACGGAGGGAAGAAGTTCTGCTCCTTTTGCCGCAAGAGCTATCGGGACGTCGGCCCGCTCGTCGAAGGCCCCGGCGATGTGTACATCTGCGGCGAGTGCATCGATTTGTGTCAATCGATCCTTGAGCAGGAACGCCAGCGACGTGGGACGACGCGCCCGTTGTTCAAACACGTGCCCACGCCTCGCGAGATCGTCGACCGCTTGAACGAGTTCGTCGTGGGGCAGGAACAGGCCAAGAAGGTGCTGGCGGTGGCCGTCTACGCCCATTACAAGCGGCTGATGCACCAGGCCAAGAACCCCGATGTGTTCATCAACAAGTCGAATATCTTGCTCATCGGGCCGACCGGGTCGGGAAAAACGCTGTTGGCGCAAACGTTGGCTCGCATGCTTGACGTCCCGTTCGCCATCGGCGATGCGACCACGCTCACCGAGGCGGGTTATGTCGGTGAGGACGTGGAAAATCTCTTGCTGAAGCTCTTGCACGCCGCCGACTTCGACATCGAAGCCGCGCAGCGGGGAATCATCTACATCGACGAGATCGACAAGATCGGCA
>CAYVVR010000153.1:0-8311 GCA_964454655.1 uncultured Planctomycetaceae bacterium
GCCTTCACCGAGCACGAAACCGTCGCGCAACCGATCGAACGGCCGCGATGCCTTATGCGGCGGATCGTTTTGCGTGCTCAAGGCGGTCAACAGGTTGAAGCCGGTTACCCCGAACGGATGGATCATCGTGTGTGTGCCGCCGGAAAGCATCACGTCGGCCTCGCCGCGTCGGATGATCTCGACGGCTTCGCCGATCGCCTGGCTGCTGGCGGCGCAAGCGGTCAAGCAGTTGATGTTCGGTCCTTGGGCGTTGAATAGCCCGGCGAGATGCCCGGCGGGCATGTTGGGCTCTTGTTCCAGCTCGGCCACCGGGTGGAGGATTTCGAGCCCCTTTTTGGTGAATTTGACGATGTCCAGCTCACCGTCTTCCAGGGCGGCGACCATCATCTGGGTGAAGCGGTCGAAGTCTTGTTGGCCTTCGCCGCTGCCGGTGTACACACCGAATCGCGTGGGATCGACGTCGCTTTCCTGAAGTCCCGAGTCGGCCCATGCCTTCTTGGCCGCGCCGACGGCAAAGTGAGTGTGACGCCCCTGGTATCGCCATTCCTCGGGATTTTCGCCCACGTCCGAGAGGTCCCAGTCTTTGACCTCGGCGGAGATTTTCGTGGGGAAATTGCTCGCGTCGAACAGCGTCGTGTAGCCGATACCCGACTCACCTGCCAACAGGCGACGCCACACGGTCTCGAGGTCCGCCCCCAACGGCGTGACGAATCCCATCCCGGTGACGACAACTCGGCGTCTCATGTGTGCGACTCCCGCGATCATCCGTTACGTGTCAAGGCTGATAGTTCGCGTGCATGTTAGCTTATCCGCAAGTCCCCCGGTTGCCCAAGAGGGATCTTGCCCGTTTTGCCCTGCTTTTCAGTTTTTCGGCGTGTCGTCGATGTCAATTGGTCGCCGGTTCTTCGGCCAGCGGACTGCCGTCGGGCTTGCGTCCCACGTCGTACGCCCGCAAGATGCGCATCATGTGCGTCAAATCGCCTTCGTCGAACAATTCGCGATCGGCTTCGCCGTTGAGGCAGGCGAAGACGAGTTCGAGTTCGGCTTGGAGTTCCTCGCCGCGATGGCTGGTGGCCGAGACGATGGCGCCGTCGTCGTGCAGGCTTTCGATTTCGACCGAGTAGGTGAGGGTATCGCCGGGACGGGCTTCGAAGTAGAACTTCGCCCGCGGCACCTTCGCCAAAACCACCTTTTGACGAAAGGCGTGGTATTCACAGACCAGCAACCCCCCGGTTTGCGCGACGCCCTCGATGATCAGCGCCGCAGGCATCATAGGATAGCTGGGAAAATGGTCGTGCAGGTGGTCTTCGGCCAACGAGATATTCTTTACGGCCTTCGCCCGCACGCCGCTTTCAAATTCTAGGAATCGATCGATCCAATACCAGCGCATCGCACGGCCTGTAAACTGTCGAAGGACGCCCGGGGAGTGACTCACCGGGCACTGACAAACGGTGTTCCCTCACCAACCGGTGCCGGTCGCAAGGGCGCGGACCGGCCGTCGGTCCGCGCACGGCAGACCGACGACCGTGATTTTTTCTCCGGCTGCTTGCGTGACGCGACTATTCCGACGCGTTCAGCTTGCTTTCGACGAAGCGGCACATGTCGGCGACGGTCAGCAGGTTGGCAAAATCTTGCACCAGCGGGTTTTGCGCAAACTGCTCGAGGTCGGCGAACGGCATCCGCTTGCGGAGCTCTTCCAGCCCCTTTTCGGTGACCTTGCCGTCCTGAACGTACTCGGGGTTGGTGAGCACGTCTTCGGGGAACAGCTCGCCACGCGGAATCTTGATGTCGAAGGCTTTTTCGAGCTTGAATACGATGTCGAGGAAATCGATCGACTCGGCACCCAGGTCGCCGACCAGGGTGGCCTCGGGCGTGACTTCTTCGGCGTCTACCGCCAGGGCATCGACCAGAACCTCGCGGACTTTTTCGAACACTTCCTCCTTACTCGGCATGTTCTGTTCTCCCTGTGAGTTTGATGGATTGTTCGCGAACTGCCCGTCGGCAATCCGGTTTGTTTGGAATGGCACGATATCCCGTCACATTGGAACGATCGATGCCGCTGGGCCTCGAATCGTTACGCTGTTTTCCTCAATTACCCCTTTTTTCATGTCGCGGCTGTTGATCGGGAGGGAAAAACGGCTCAATAGCCGCCCAAGCTCAAGCCGCCGTCGACGCGGATCACTTGGCCGGTGATGTAGCTCGCCTCGTCGGAAACCAAAAATGCGACGACCGAGGCGACCTCTTCCGGGACACCGATCCGCTTCAAGGGGATGATTTTCTTGATCTGGTCTCCGGCGAGACCGCGGACCGCCTTGCTCATGTCGGTTTCGATCATGCCCGGCGCCACGGCATTCACGCGAACCTTGCGGGCGGCCAATTCCTTGGCCAAGGCCCGGGTCATCCCGTTGATGCCTCCCTTGCTTGCCGCGTAGTTGACCTGCCCCCGGGAGGAAAACT
Organism: uncultured Planctomycetaceae bacterium; assembly: GCA_964454655.1. Lineage (GTDB taxonomy): Bacteria > Planctomycetota > Planctomycetia > Pirellulales > Thermoguttaceae > CAYVVR01. The sequence continues at coordinate 2,458 of CAYVVR010000153.1, forward strand.
CGGCCGCGGTGCTCGACAGGTTGACGATGGCGCCGCTGCGTTGCGAAATCATCAGGGGAGCGACCGCCCGGCACCATTGATAGGTACCGGTCAGGTTGGTTTGGATGACCTCGTCCCATTGCTCGGGCAGCATCGCACCGAAGAGTCCGTCGCGGACGATACCCGCCGAGTTCACCAAGATGTCGATGCGGCCGTGTTTTTCGGCCAACTCGTCGACGATCTTCTGGGTTTGTTCGGCATCGCGGACATCGGCTTGTCGGGCATCGACGGTCAGGCCTTTGCCGGCCAGTTCGTCGACCAGCGATTGGGCCGCTTCTTGGTTGCTCTGGTAGGTGAACGTGACGACGGCCCCTTCTTCGGCCAGACGAGCGACGCATGCCCGTCCGATACCGCGGCTGCCGCCGGTGACGATTGCTATCTTGCCTTTGAGATCCATGACTTCGAAATTGCGGTCGTGGGATTCGTTAGTAAACCAACTGAAACGGTAGTGTACGGAAGTTTGACGTGTTGCGGATGGCTCGCTTTCAAGTCGAACGTCGCCGGTTCCGAAGCTCTCAACCGATCGCGACTCCGGCAGATTCGGCCACTTCCTGGGGACACAGGATGTGGAAGAGCTTCAGGAGGTCGTCCTTCAACGAGGCATCGAGGGCGCGGTTGCCCGGCGAGTCGTCAAGGTCGGCCAGATTGTAGCGTTCCAACGTGAGGCGGGCGCCCACGGTCGTGCGATCTTCGAGCCGCCCCTGCGCTCGCACCGTCGTGAAACGCGCGTCGTGATTGGTTACTTTGACGGTTACGGTGAGTGTTTGGCCGGGTTCGACGAACTGACCATATTTGACGCCTCGGGCTTCCCGCAACACGACCATCGTATGTTGAAAATCGTCGGTAACGCGAACCAACCACGCAGCGGCTTGGGTCATCGCCTCGAGCATCAACACGCCCGGCATGACGGGAAAGCGGGGAAAGTGATCGCCGAGATACTCTTCGGCCAACGTCAAGTTCTTGATCGCGACCAGTTCCTCGCCCGGCCGCAAGCTCACGATTCGATCGATCAGGGAAAACCGCATGGATGGCTCGGTGGACTGCTGAAAATGGGCGATCTCTGTCGATGTCGGGAGGCCCGACGATCATGTCGATTTCGTGGAAAATCAAACAACTCAGTATAGTGGGGGCCGGGCCGTGCCACAACCGCGGCCGTGTTTCGAGACGCTCGGCGCGCAGGCTGCGAACACGCTAGGCCGATTGTCAGTGTGATCGGCATCTTTTTGCCGCTCGCTCGAATCGGAACCCCGGCTTCGACACGAAACCGCCCCAGAATCGATGGGGGCATGGAAGCGTGGGGTGGATAGGAGGTCTAGGAAGGTTTTTTTGGGGTTGGCTTGCCCCGCTTGTAGGGGTGGTTGGTTCCTGTCTTGGCGGGGACTGTCATTTTGGCAGGTGCCGAAAGGGGCTCCGAAAAACCGATGGTTTCGTTCTAAGTGTTGTTGTGCCAAGAGGTTGAGGTCGTTTTTCGTTTGTGGCACGGGCTTTGCATTCCTCTCTTCACGGCGAACCGAGAAGAAGGTTGTCGGTGACGGATCGCCGCGACCCGCTCGTCCGAGAGAAGATCGGGTGGGCGGTATCGAATAAACGGAGGCGGGATCATCCGCCGGAATACCACGATCGACGGGTACTTGTGGCTATCGTAACGGGGACAATGAACAGGGGGAACCGATCATGACTTTCTACGCTTTGCCGAATCGACGTGCTCTCAACGACCTGCGACGCGAAATGGAACGCGTGTTCGCAAACGTCATGCAGGAGCTGCCCGATACGCCGTGGGCTGCCCTGCGACGTGAACGCTTGCCGGTCAACGTGATCGAGACCGATAAGGCGTTCCTGGTCGAATCCGAGATTCCCGGCGTCGCGCCCGAGGGGGTCGATATCTCGGTCGTCGGACGCGAATTGACGCTGAAGGTCGAACGGCCCGACGAGTCGGGCGAGAACACGACCTACCATCGTCGCGAGCGGCCGGTGGGAACCGCCACGCGGATCATCCGATTGCCCTCCGACATCGACGCCGACGGTGTCGAGGCCGACCTGAAGCAAGGGGTGTTGACGATCATGGTGCCGAAGGCGAAGGAAGCCCAGCCCAAGAAGATCCGGGTGGCCACCGACTGAATTCGCCGAGCGGCGCGTCGGACCGTCCGGTAACACCGAACACCGATACGTGTGAAAGGAGCGCGAGCCATGAAAACGACCGAAAGCAAAACGCCTGCGGAAAACACGCCCGTGGCAGAACATACCCGAAGCGGCGTCTTCTTTCGTCCTGCGGTCGACATCATCGAGTTGGAAGACGAGTTGCTGGTCGTCGCCGATGTGCCCGGCGCCGACCCGAAGAACATCGACGTGAGTTTCGAAGATCACACGCTCACGCTGCATGCCAAGGTCGAACCGCGGTGGGGTGAAGACGCGAAGTTCGTCGCCCAAGAATACGATGTGGGCGATTTCTATCGGGTGTTCCAGGTGGGCGAGTCGATCGACGCCCAGAAAATTTCGGCCGAATATCGCAACGGCGTGCTGACGTTGCATTTGCCCAAGGCCGATGTCGCCAAGCCGCGGAAGATTCAGGTAAAAGCCGAGTGATCCATTTCCCGCGGCAGGCGCCATCGTCTCGCCGCACGAGATATAAACCGGTAACGGGAGGATGAAGCCATGGGTCTGATTCCGTGGAAAGGTAAACGGGAGCCGGTGCGGGTCGACGAAAACCCGTTCGAGCAGATCCGCGCCGAGATGGACCGAATCTTCGAGTCGTTCTTCGAAGGGCCGAGTCGAATCAGTTGGCCCGAACTGCCCGCCGTGTGGGGCGGTGGGGCCTTCCAACCGGCCCTCGACGTAGCTGAAACCGACCGCGAGGTCGTCGTGCGAGCCGAATTGCCGGGACTGGAAAGCGACGACTTCGAGATCGACATCGCCGGCAACCGCGTGGTCATCACGGGCGAGAAGCGGGAATCGCACGAATTGCACGACGCCGAACATTGCTACAGCGAGTGTCGATACGGCCGCTTCGAACGAGCGGTCTCGTTGCCCGAAGGCGTCGACACCGATCGTGCCGAGGCTGAGTTCGCCAACGGCGTGCTCACCTTGCGCATTCCGAAGCTCAAATCGGTCCAAGCGAGAAAGATCAAGGTCAAGGTGAAGAAATCGTGACCTGCCGAAACGGCAGGCGAACAGCCGTGCGTTCGGCCGATTTGTCGGCCTGAGGGCACGCGAAACGCAGCCGGATCGCCCTTTCTCAGCGATGCAACGCCCCCGGTGACGGCCGGGGGTTTTTCGTGTCCGGCGTGCAAGGAAGATGTCGCGAAGGCCGCCGCGCTTGGATGGTCGCCTTGGCGTTGTGCGGGAATCGAAGTATCTTGCGAGGAATACGCGACGCCGGCCCATTTTCACCGGAAGGAGCACGACGTGGGCGATCCTCTGGCATGGTTGAACGAAGCGCTGGAGCAACGCAAGGCGCAAAACTTGTTCCGCCGCTTGCGCGATCGCGATTCGGCGCAGCGGGCGCATATCGTGCTCGACGGTCGCAATCTCGTGAACTTCGGCTCGAACGACTATCTCGGCCTGGCTTGCGATGAACGAGTGTGCCGGGCGGTGGTCGATGCCGTCGAAGAGTTCGGTTGGGGGGCCGGAGCCAGCCCCTTGGTCACGGGGCACAGCCGGTTGCATCGCGAGCTGGAAGCGGCCCTCGCCGCATTTGAACAAACCGAAGCCGCACTGGTGTTTCCTTCCGGATTTGCGGCCAACTGCGGCACTTTGGCTGCCTTGGCGACCCAGGGCGACGTCATTTTCAACGACCGCAAGAATCACGCCTCGCTTTGGGACGGCTCGCGTCTTTCGCGGGCGGACGTGCGAGTCTATCCGCACAACGACGTTGCTTCTTTGCGAAAGCTCTTGGATCGCTACGCGGCACGCTACCGGCGGCGGTTGATCGTGACCGATACCATATTCAGCATGGACGGCGACTTGGCTCCGCTTCCGGAATTGGTCGAACTGGCCGACAAGTTCGAGGCGATTCTGGTCGTCGACGAGGCGCACGCAACCGGTGTGTTCGGCGAAAAAGGAACAGGCGTCGTAGAACACTTCGGTTTGAAAGAGCGCGTGCCCGTTCGCATCGGCACGTTGAGCAAGGCGTTGGGCTCGCAAGGCGGATTCGTGGCGGGCGATCGCTGCTTGATCGAATGGCTGGTGAATCACGCCCGGTCGTACATCTACTCGACGGCCTCGCCGGCGGCGGTTGCAGCGGCATCGCTGGCGGCGTTGGAGATCGTTCGCACCGAGCCGCATCGGCGATGCGAGTTGCTGGCCTGCGCCCGCCGATTGCGCGAGGCGCTCCGCGATCAGGGATGGCGGTTGGGACCGAGCGAGAGCCAAATCGTGCCGGTAATCGTCGGTTTGCCCGATCGGGCGGTGAAATTGTCGGCGGCATTATCGGAAGAAGGATTCTTCGTGCCCGCCATTCGACCGCCGACGGTGCCCGAGGGCGAAGCATGCTTGCGGATCAGCGTGGCGTGGCCGCATTGCGAAGCGGAGATCGACCGCTTGATCGAGGTGATGGCGTCGCTGCGCAGAACATTCGGTGACTGAAGCGGCGTGTGAATCTTCGGCGTCATCTTCGGCGTCGTATCCGGGAAACAGGGGAGCTTTCGAGAGAGCCGGCATGAATTATTTGGCCCACGCGATTTCATTGCTTGATCGGCCCTACGTGGCGGCGGGAACGGCCGTTCCCGACTGGCTTTCGGTGGTCGATCGCCGCGTGCGGCTGCGCCGTAGGCACTTGAAAGATGCGGTAGACGACGCGGATCCCGTCGTCGCCGACATCGCACGCGGGGTGCGACTGCATCTCGAGGAAGACGCCGTGTTTCACGGTACCGAAGCCTTCTCGCAAACGTTGGCCGACATGACGCGGCTGATTCGGCGGACGCTCGACGGGGCGACGAACGGCGACGGCCGCCTGCCCGCCCAGTTCTTGGCGCATTTGTTGACCGAAGTGTTGCTCGACGCGGCGTTGGTCGATCGGTTTCCCGAAAAGGTCGAGGCGTACTATCGTCTGCTCGATTCGCTGGACGTGATCCGGCTGGAAGCGGTCGTGACCGATTTGGCGCCGCGTCCACCGCGGGGGTTGGGCGTGTTCGTTTCGCATTTCTCGCGGGCGCGCATCTTGTGGGACTATCTCGAAGATGCCAAACTGTTATCGCGGATGAACCAGGTGATGGGACGGATCGGATTGCCGAAATTGGCGACGGAGTTCCAAGGGGTGTTTCCCGAAGCCCGATCGTTGGTCGCCGATCGGGCGAGGACGCTGCTCGAGGGAACCCGTGCCGCCGAAATCCTCGACAATGGTCGGTGATTCGAGGCCCAAGATAGCGTTGCCGGTCGTTCGCGGCGAGTTGTGATCCGACGGACGACGTTCCCCTAACCGAAGGAGACGTGCCATGCGCTTCGGCATCAATCTGTTGTTGTGGACCGACACCCTGAACGACGCGTGCCTTCCGCTGTTGGACGACGTCAAGGGACTGGGGTTCGACGTGGTCGAGTTGCCGGTGTTCGATCTCGACAACGACGAGAACTACAAGAAATGGGCGGCACGCATCAAGGAGTTGGGGCTCGGTTGCACGGCGACGGCCGTCCGGGGCCCCGAAGAAAACATGATCAGTGCCGATCCCGAGGTCCGCAAACGCGGCATCGAAGCCAACAAGCGAAACCTCGATTGCTGCGCGATGTTGGGGGCCGAGGTGATGGCCGGTCCGTTCCATTCGGCGTTGGGCGTGTTCAGCGGTCGAGGACCGACCGAAGACGAGTTCAAATGGGGCGTCGACGC
>CAYVVR010000154.1:0-87 GCA_964454655.1 uncultured Planctomycetaceae bacterium
ACGTCGGCCGGTGAGGAAGGCACGGTCGGACCGGGATCGGCCGTGTTGCGGAAATAGGGGGTGAACGCTTTGACTTCGGCCGCTGCC
>CAYVVR010000154.1:97-8302 GCA_964454655.1 uncultured Planctomycetaceae bacterium
GGTGTGCCCTGTGTTGTTGTTGACCGACGGTCCGAGTTTGAATTGGGCCCCCGAGGCCAACGCAGCTACGTCGGCCGGTGAGGACGGCACGGTAGGCCCCGGATCGGCCGTGTTGCGGAAATAGGGGGTGAACGCTTTGACTTCGGCCGCTGCCAGCGTATTGCTCAACCCGTCGACGAAGGCCGCCGGGGACAGATTGCTGTTCACGTAGAAGGCACCGTCGCCCCCTGCACCGGTTGCCGGATTCCAAACGAGCCACGTGCCGAAGTTGAAGCCGTAATTTTGCGGGTGGATATACGGTGCGCCGTTCTTTGTCCGAACACGATCCCCGTTGGGGTCACTGGGACAGATATACGTCGAAATTCCCATCGTCGGGACGCCGGTTGCCAACTGAGCATCCCAGGCGATGTCCAGCCGCACGTTGTTATAGGCGTTTCCCTGTTCGAGATAGGGCAACAGGCGACCGTGAATCGACCACGAGCCGTTGTTGCCCGTCAGCACCGTGTTGCGTCGGATACAAAAGCTCGGGGGGAACACGCGGTTCGCCGACAGGTAATTGTGCAGGGCCAGCCCGATCTGGCGAAGATTGTTCTTGCACTGCGAACGCCTGGCGGCCTCACGGGCCGCTTGGACGGCGGGCAGCAACAACGCGATCAAGATACCGATGATGGCGATTACCACCAACAGCTCGACGAGCGTAAAACCGGTTTTCCGAGGGTGGGATGGTAACGGATGGAATCTTGGTTGGAGCATAAAGCCTCCTCTTGCGTTTCGATGTTTCCTTGGGTCCGCGCTGAAAGTGAATTCGTGGTGAGCCGTTCCTTTGAGCAAGAGGCGTGCCGTTGCCGCTAAAACCGGTGTCGTTGCACGAACCCGCGTGGCAAAGGCGGGTTGCGGCAAGCAATCGTCTTTTCGATTCGCAAACGCCGCCGAACCGGCGGCAATCCCGTGTCGATGGGATCGACAACGTGTTACCGAAAACGACGGTGAGAAACTTGACCGGGCCGGTGATTGGGAATGTGTCGGCGCGGCGGGTTGACACCGCGACTTTCCGTCAAGTACCGTGCAAAAAGATTGGGAACGTGTGCTGGGTTCCCGCTCTTTATTTTCGAATCTCGAATTGGCGAATTGTTTCTGCATGCGCTGGTCCATCCGTCACCAACTCCTGCTCCCGATGCTGGGAATCACGATCGTGCCCATGATCTTGCTGGTGCTGGTGTGCGGATTCTTGGCGAGCCGAGAGTTGCAGGAACAAGACGCCTCACAGGTCGGGCGACTGGGCGAAACGTTGGCGGCCGCCGAGTTTCCGCTTACCGAGCATGTCCTCTTGCAATTGCGCGGGCTCTCCGGGGCGGAATTCGTTCTCGCCGATCGCCACGGCAACGTGATCGACGCAACCTTCGAGGATGATCGATTGCGGCAACTGCCCGATCGTTTTTTTTCGCATCCTGACCGGTGGGCGCAGCCGGAATTCGATCGCGGTTTGTTGCTGGGCGACGTCGATTATCGCGTGCGCGCCATTCCTCGGACACGTCGCGGGCGACGCGATGAAGTGTTGTGGATTTTCTATCCGCAGGATCGGGCACGACCGTTGATGCGGGGACTGGTGCTGGGGCTGGCTGCTGCCGCCTTGCCGGCAGCCGTGTTGGCGGCCCTGGCATCGGCGTGGTTGGCTAGTCGCTTTCGCCGACGTATCGGACGGTTGTCGGCGCAAACGAGTCGAATCGCCGAGGGACGCTTCGTTCCAATCCCCGAACCTGTGCAGGAAGATGAACTCGGAGAGTTGGCGCGGTCGATCAACCAGATGACCGAGCGGTTGGCCCAATATCGTGATGCCTTGCGCCGGGCCGAGCAGCTTCGGGTCGTCGATCACTTGGCGGCTTCGTTGGCGCATCAGTTGCGCAACGCCGTGACGGGCGCGTTGTTTGCCGTCGAAATCCATGCCGACGAGTGTCCGGCCGTTTCGTCCGACGATGATTCGTTGGACGTTGCTCGCCGCCAACTCGAATTGATGGAAAACTACTTGCGGCGGTTCTTGGAATTGGGGCGACATGGCGAATCTCGGCGGGCGGTCGTCGATGCAAACAAGATCGTCGAACGTGCGGTCGAATTGTTGCGTCCTCGGTGCCGCCATGCCGGAATCACATTGGATGCCGTATACGATCCGTCGGACGCCGGTGTGTCTGTGTGCTGCGATGAACAGGCCGTGACGCAGGCCGTCGTCAATTTGGTCGTGAACGCCGTCGATGCGGTGGAACAACGCCGGGAGGCGGAACCGGGCCGCGTGCGGGTCTCGGTCGCTCGCGATTCCGGTGGTGAGGATGGTGTCGCTCGATGCGTCGTTGCCGTGGAAGACAACGGACCCGGTCCGAGTGAGAAGGTCCGCGGAGAACTGTTTGAGCCGTTCGTCAGCGATAAGAACGACGGGACCGGATTGGGCCTCTGGGCTGCGGCCAATATAGCCTCGGCTCATGGGGGAACGGTGTCGTGGCGCCGGGCGAACGGTGTAACCCGGTTCGAATTGATCTTGCCGTGTAACATCGACGAGGACGGCAAATCCACATCGACGTCGCGATGTCTTGAAGACGATTCCCGCGACCCCGGAGCGGTAGAAGAGGAATGACGTAGGCGAATATGAATGCATATCCGAACGAAACTCCCGAGAACTCGCCGTCGCACTGGCTTGTCATCGACGACGAAGAATCCATTTGCTGGGGATTCCGGCGGCTGGGAAAGCAGGTCGGTGCGAAGGTGACGACCGTCGCCAGCGCCGAAGACGGCTTGGCTGCCGCGGCTGCGGAACAGCCGGACGTCGTCGTGTTGGACGTTCGTTTGCCGGGGATGAGCGGCCTCGATGCACTCGAAGTGTTCCGTCGCGATTTCCCGCACACACCCGTCATTGTGATTACCGCCTACGGCGACCTAGAGACCGCCGTCGAAGCCGTGCGGCGCGGTGCGGTCGAGTACCTCACCAAGCCGTTCGACATCAAACAGGCGCGTCGTCTCATTGAACAGGTGATTCGATCACCCTCGGCAGAAAGTACGGATACGCGCGGGAAGGCCGACGACGAATACGTGATCGTCGGCAATTCGCCTGCCATGCAAGAAGTGTTCAAGAAAATCGCGTTGGCTGCCGCCGGAACGGCGTGTGTCCATCTCAAGGGAGAGACGGGAACCGGTAAAGAATTGGTGGCCCGTGCGATCCATCGATTCAGCCGCCGAGCCGACGGGCCGTTCGTGCCCGTCAATATCGCGTCGCTCAGCCCAACCTTGGCCGAAAGCGAACTGTTCGGCCACGAACGGGGCGCCTTCACCGGGGCCGAAAGTCGGCGTCGCGGTTTGCTGCAGCAAGCCGACGGCGGCACGCTGTTCATCGACGAGGTCGCTGAAATTCCCGAGGCGATTCAAGTCAAACTTCTGCGCAGTCTCGATTACGGCGAGGTGCTTGCCGTCGGGGCCGAACGACCGGTGCGGTGCGACTTCCGAATCATCTCGGCGACGCATCAGGATTTGGCCGAACTGGTGCGTCAAGGAACGTTTCGTCGCGATTTGTATTTTCGGCTCGTCACGTTCGAAATCGAGCTTCCCCCGCTTCGTGAACGGCGGGATGATATTCCCTTGTTGGCCGAGCATTTCTTGGCACGCTTCGCCGCCCGCAACGGGCGACCGGTTCCCACATTGGCGCCCGAGACGTTAGAGGAAATGGAACGTCGGCCCTGGTGGGGAAACGTGCGCGAATTGCGCAACTGTTTGGAATCGGCTGCGATGGTGGCACGAGGGGGCCGAATTCTCCCAGAACATTTGCCGCCGCCGTTTCCGCAATCGCTGCTTCCGGCACGAGGAGCCGCGGGCGAAGGAGATCTGGAATCGCGAATCGCCGAGCTGTTGGCCCAATGGACTCGCCGGCAACTTGCGGCAGGCGAGGAGACGACGAATCTGTATCAGCGATTGTTGGACCTCATCGAGCCGCCGGTGATGAAAACGGTATTCGATGCGTTTGATCGCCGCTATGCGGCTGCGGCACGTGTGCTGGGATTGCATCGGACCACGCTACGCAAGCGTCTCGCCCGCGACGAAAACGAGACAAACGATGCTTGATTGCGACACGGCGGCCGATTTCAATGGACGCTCGGCGTTTCACCTTGCCCCTCGCCCGTGAGGCGGATGCTCGGTGGTTCGCGGTTGGAATCGAGTCTTGTTCCGTGGGGGAATGAACCATGTTGCGCCGGGGAAAAGGCGTCCGGATATGGGCGGTCTGTGAAAGGATCGTGGTGGCGGGCATCATCTTTGCGACCCTGGTGGGCTGGGCGGTTGGGGCTTCCGCCGAACCACCGAGTACCGTCGAACGTTGGGGGTTGTGGGAGGCCACGTTCGAGGGACCGGCCGACGGAAATCCGTACCTCGACGTTCGTTTCCATGCCGAGTTCCGATCGGGTGAAAAACGGCTGGTCGTGCCGGGGTTTTACGACGGTGGGCATCGGTACAAGCTGCGCTTCTCGCCGCCGGAAGAAGGCCGATGGGAGTTTACCACATCGAGCAACGTCCCCGCGTTGAACGGAAGGCGAGGTGCGTTGATCGCGACGGCTCCCGGCGCCGAGAATCATGGTCCCGTCGTGCCCTTCAACACGTACTATCTGCGATACGCCGACGGTACGCCGTACCATCAGTTTGGAACGACGTGCTACGCCTGGGTGCACCAACCGGAAGAACTCCAAGAACAAACGCTGAAGACGCTCGCCGCGTCGCCGTTCAACAAGATCCGGTTTTGTGTGTTTCCCAAAAGCTACGTGTATAACGAGAACGATCCCGAACGATACCCGTTCGTCCAACGCGACGATGGAACCTTCGATTTCGATCGCCCCGATCCGGTGTTCTGGGCGCATTTCGAGAAGCGGATTCTCGATTTGCAAAGGCTCGGGATCCAGGCCGACATTATTCTCTGGCATCCGTACGATCGTTGGGGCTTCTCGCGGATGAGCGACGAACAGGACGATCGTTATTTGCGCTATTGCATCGCTCGCCTTGCCGCATTTCGTAACGTGTGGTGGTCGTTGGCCAACGAGTACGATTTCATGACCGAACAGCCGGGGCGGAAAGGCCCGAAACAGTTCGAGGATTGGGACCGGTTCTTCCAGATCTTACAAAACGAAGATCCGTACGGGCGCATGCGCGGCATTCACAATGGTCGCGTGTGGTACGACCACACCAAGCCGTGGGTTACGCACGCAAGTTTGCAGAGTTCAGACATGCGCGGCGGAATTCGCTACCGCGAACGGTATCGAAAGCCGGTCATTTACGACGAATGCCGCTACGAGGGCAACGTGCCGCAAGGATGGGGAAATCTCACTCCGCAAGAAATGACGCAGCGATTCTGGTTGGGAACGCTGTCGGGCTGTTATGTGGGGCATGGTGAGACTTACCTTCACCCGCAAGACATCCTTTGGTGGTCCAAAGGCGGGGTGCTTCACGGTAAGAGTCCCGCACGGATCGCGTGGTTGAAACGGTTCATGGCCGAAGAAGCGCCGCCTTTCCACGAACTGAAACCGTTGGGAGACGACCAAGGGCGATTCATCTTGGGGAAGCCCGGCGAGTTCTACTTGGTTTACTGTTTTGCCGGCCAATCGATCGATTTCGAATTGCCGGGAAAGGTGCCGTACAAGCGGGACGTCATCGACCCGTGGGCGATGACCCGCTTGCCCGAGGGAACGTCGATGCCCGGCCGGGTTCATCTGACCGCCTCGACGACCGATCTCGTGTACTGTTTCGAAAAATATTCGCCCGGCGAGCGCATGCGACCGACGGTGCAACCGACGGCCACGGCCACCGAGGGGCTTGCGCCGCTTGTCGTTCAGTTCACCTGCCGGACCGCGGGAACCAAGCATTGGGACTTCGGCGACGGCATCGTCGCCGAGGGAGAGAACCCGACGCACACGTTTACGCGGCCGGGCGCCTACGAGGTTGTTGTAGTCGTGACGCAGGACGACGGCACGCAGGCGTCGGGAAGGATCACCGTCGCGGTCGATGCGCCCGAACTGCGGCCGCTGATCGTGGCGGCATGCTCCGCGGGGGAAACACCCCCGTTGCACATTCAATCGCCGGTTTCTCGCGGGCCGAACGGCGAATTCGTGTTTCCCGTCGAGCCGCCCTTCGGTTGGGTCGATTCGGGCAACGAGCGGATCGTCGAGTTGGGCGGATTGCGATCGTTCACGATAGCCGGCTGGCTCAAGCCCGAAAGCTTTTCGGTAGGAAGCGGCGGTAACCGGATCATTTTCTGGCTGAATCACGATCGTGCCGGGGTCGATCTGGTTTACTTGGCGGATGGGCGTTTGCGACTGGCGGTAAACGAGTGGCCCGATCGTGTTCAAAACGACAGTTCCCCCGGTAAGCTCATTCGCGGTCGTTGGACGTTTTGTGCCGTCACGTACGACGCCGGAAAAGCAACCAACAACGTGGCGTGGTATTTCAGTGATCCGGTTGCTTCCCCGGAGGTGCCCGTGGAAGTTCACTTGGATCGGCGAACGACTTACCCCCGCGGAGCGGTCGGAACCGATGTGGGGCCGTTGGCGATCGGGAATTTCAACCGCACCCTACGGTCGGCGGGTTTGGATCGCCAGTTTCGTGGCTCGATTGCCCGACTGGTCGTCTATGGGAGCCGCATCACCGGTCGGGGAGCGCTGGATGCCGAGGCTCTTCAGCGTTTGACGCGTTATCTCCCCTCCGGAGGGTGGTGACGACGCGCCTGCACAAGTTTCCTAAATCGCTCTGTTTGTCTGCAGCCCCTTCCGCAAGGGGATTCCAATGTACAATAGAGTTGGTGGATTGTTGGTTTGGGAAACGGACGGGCCGAGTCGGTCGTCATGGCGCAAACATCGCATTCATTCTGGGACTGGCAGCCGGTCGAGGTGTGTCTCGACGGTCCTGGTGGTGTGCGCCGCATCCGACTCGAACGCCCGTTTGCAGTGGTCGGCAGCTTCGACAAGGCCGACATTCGACTTCCGCATGCCGATGTCGCACGACGTGCCCTGTTGATTCTGGCTGTCGAGGACCTGGCGTGGGGCATTCCGCTTGTCAACGGTCAAAATCGCGGCCACGCTTCGCCGTTTGACGGTGAGGGTAACCCGTGGACGCTTGGGCCGTATCGTATCTGGTGTGAGCATCTTGCCGGCGACGCGTCGGGGCGCGCGGAATCTTCGCCGGTACAACGTACGCCCCTGGACGCCCGCGGAACGCTGGATTCGAGCATCCGACTGGGAATCGAGGTCTTGGCGGGAGACCGCGTTCTTGGACGGTATCAGTTGGTGCGCCGGTTGACCTTGATCGGACGCCAACCCCCCTGCCCCATCATCCTGACGCATCGCTCGGTATCGGGTGTCCACGCGGCGGTGTTCCATCACGCCGGACGCACGTGGTTGCTCGATTTGCACAGCGTCAACGGCGTATGGCAAGGAAAGACGCGACACGAGGCGCTGGCCTGGGAGCCGGAAGGGATCGTCCGGCTCGGTAAAGTGGGGCTACGGTTGGTTGCCAAGCAGGCCGGTTCTCACCAGCCGACCGCATCTGAAGACGATCAGCTCGATTTGTCGCCGATCGACCCGGCCGAGGATCTTTCCGAGCCGGCTTCCGCCATCGGTGAGCCGAGTGACATCGCGGTATCGGGATCCGCGTCGGAATCGGAACTAGCGGAGCACGTCGAGATCGCCCCCGATTCGCCCGCAATCAATGAGAGCCGGCAAGCGCCAACGTCGGCGGCAACGGAGCAAGCGCAAGCAGAGCTTGCCGACGCGATTCGTCGAGAACGCGAAGAGCTGGAGAGGCGACAACAGGAGTGCGAAGCTCGGGAGCAGGCCGTTAGGGCACGCGAGGAAGCACTCGTCCGACGGGAACAAGAGCTCGACGACACCGCACGGGAGTTGGCTCGACGCGAGGCTGATCTCGACACGCGACAGAAAGAGTTGGACGACCTTGCCGCGACCTTGGAACAACGCGAGGCGGCCCTGCGCGATCGAGAACTGGCGTGCGAGGCGAACGAAGCGACGCATCAAGAGTTGACTGCCCGATGTGAAACGTTGGAGGCGTCGCTCGAAGAGTATCGTCAGCAAATCGAAGTCCTGCATTCCCAGCTCGAATTGCAGGGACAGGATGTCGAAGAATACTTGCGGCAAGAGCAAGAAGGGCTCCACGAACGCGAACAAGCCCTCGGCAATC
>CAYVVR010000155.1:0-8281 GCA_964454655.1 uncultured Planctomycetaceae bacterium
TGAGGTAAGGTGTAGAGGCTGCATGTGTCGGCGACGGACGAAACGTCGTTCTTGCCATCCGACGCCCCCTTCGCCGAGATGGGCAACGGCTGTGTTGCCGTCACGCCGGCCGATCGTGTCGAACGAAAAAGAAAACGCGGGCAGAGGCGGCACTCTACCCGCGATGGAAAACAAGGTGGAAAAGCGGCGTCTTTAGCCGTTGCGTTCGGGTTTGAAGATGACGGCGCCCAGGGGCGGCAAGACGATCTGCATCGACGCCGGTTGATCGTGCCACGGCAGCGGCTCGGCCTGCACGCCGGGGAAGTTTCCTAGGTTGCTACCGCCGTAGTATTCCGAGTCGCTGTTGAAGATTTCACGGTACCAGCAATTTTCCGGCACACCGATGCGGTGTTGCAACCGCGGAACGGGCGTGAAGTTGCAGGCGACTACCAGATAGTCGGCGGGATCTTCTGCGCGACGAATGTAGCTGAGCGTGCTTTCTTCCCAGTTGTGGCAGTCGATCCACTGGAACCCGTGCCAGTCGTAGTCTTGCTGGTGAAGCGCCTTTTCGCTGCGCAGCAACCGGTTGAGGTCGGCCATGCACCGCTGGACGCCTTGGTGCGTTTCCCATTGCAGCAAGTGCCAGTCGAGGCTCTTGTCGAAGTTCCACTCGGCCCATTGGCCGAACTCGCCGCCCATGAACAACAGTTTTTTGCCCGGGTGCGTCCACATGTAGCTGTACAGCAGACGCAAGTTGGCGAATTTTTGCCACAAGTCGCCGGGCATTTGGTCCAGCAGCGAACCCTTGCCGTGGACGACTTCGTCGTGCGACAGCGGCAGCACGAAGTTTTCGTGGAACGCGTAAATCAGGCTGAACGTGAGCTGATCGTGGTGGTACCGGCGATAGATCGGGTCGCGGTGCATGTACGACCGCGTGTCGTTCATCCACCCCATGTTCCACTTCATCGTGAAGCCCAAGCCGCCGTCGTAGGTGGGCTTGGTTACGCCGGGCCAGGCGGTCGATTCCTCGGCGATCGTGAGCACGCCGGGATAGTTTTGATGGACCTGTTCGTTGAACAGCTTCAAAAACGCGATGGCCTGAAGGTTTTCGCGTCCGCCGAATTCGTTGGGGATCCAGTCGCCCGGTTCGCGGCTGTAATCGAGGTACAGCATGCTCGCCACGGCGTCGACCCGCAGGCCGTCGACGTGGTACTTGTCGAGCCAGAACAACGCATTCGCGATGAGGAAGTTGCGGACTTCGTACCGTCCGTAATTGAAGATATGCGTTCCCCAGTCGCGGTGCTCGCCCTGGCGGGGGTCTTCGTGCTCGTAAAGGGCCGTACCGTCGAAGCGTCGCAGGCCGTGCGCGTCGCGCGGGAAATGGGCGGGAACCCAGTCGACGATGACGCCGATGCCGTTTTGGTGGCAGTAATCGACGAAGTACATGAAGTCTTCCGGGGTTCCGTACCGCGACGTGGGCGCGAAGTAGCCCGTCACCTGGTAACCCCAGCTTGCCGTCAACGGGTGCTCGGCCACCGGCAACAGCTCGATGTGCGTGTAGCCCATCTCCTTGACGTAGTCGACCAGTTGATGGACCAGATCGCGGTAACCCAGCCACAATTGCGGCGTGTCGGGCGAGCGTCGCCAGCTACCGAGATGCACTTCGTAGATCGAAATCGGCTCTTTCAGCCAGTCGGTTTCGGCGCGGCGGGCCATCCACTCGGCATCGTTCCATTGATGGTGCGTCAGGTCGGCGACCTTCGAGGCCGTGCCGGGCGGTACTTCGGCGGCAAAGGCGAAGGGGTCGGCCTTGTCGAATACCTGGTCGTAGTGCCGAATCCGGAACTTGTACAGGTCGCCCTCTTTGACGCCGGGAACGAACAGTTCCCAGAAACCGCTGGGGATGTGTTTTCGCATTTGATGGGCGCGGCCGTCCCAATCGTTGAACGTGCCGACCACGCTGACGCTCGTCGCGTTCGGTGCCCATACGGCGAAGTTGACACCGCGGACGCCGTCGATCTCGCGGATTTGCGCGCCGAGCTTCTCGTAGCAACGCCAATGCCGCCCTTCGTTGAGGAGGTACCGGTCGAAGTCGCTCAACAGCGGCGGAAAGGCGTAAGGATCGTGCATGGTGATGCTCTTGCCGTCTTCCTCCGCCACGCGGAGGAGGTACTTGGGCGGATCGCCGTCGTTTGCCGGGCAAACGGCTTCGAACAGGCCCGCCGGATGAATCCGACGCATGGGGCGCGGCACCCCGTTGTGGGCCAAGTCGATGACCCAGGCCTGCTTCGATCGCGGCAAATAGGCGCGGACGGCCACGGCCTTGCGGTCGCCGTCGTGGACGACATGCGGGCCTAAAATTTCAAACGGATTTTCGTGGCGCCCCTCGATCAGTTGGCCGACGTGTTCAAGTGGAACAGTGGTTCGCACCTGGACCTCCTTGGTGTTTGCTTCCATTGCTGCCGAGTTTCCTACCCCAAAAGTCGGGCCGTCCTAGCCGGTCGGAAGCGTTCCAGCTTCCTGATCGTCCGTGGTAAAGTGCCTATCCTTTGTGTTTTTTCTCGTGTCCGCGTCCTGCCCTGAAGTCCCAGGTGACCAGCGTTCTAGTAGTAGCATATGCTCGAAAGGGATACGCGGGCAACCGGCCACCATTCGGACTTGTAGGGAAAACGCCCTTCGGCTCAATGCCGACAACGCGTCGGCGGCGGGGAAGCCTTAGGCGGGGGGGATAACCCCCAATCCTCCAGCAGGCGTCTCGCGGCGGCCTGCCAATGGCGAACGCGTTCATGCGACGTCCAGCGTTTCCACCAGGCGGCCAGCTTATGAACAAGCGTCGTCAAAGGCCGCCCGGCGAAACGATCGCGGACGTCGCCTGTCGAAGCGAACGGCATGCCGGAAAATCGATCGGCGATATGTGGACGCGGACGATGGGCCCGGTCGACACGGAACCGCGTTCCGTTTGTCGCGCCCGACCGCCTATCGGAAGCTTCCGACTCGCCTCGGCTCGTGCGGAAGGCGACGTGCGGACGTGGTCGTTCGGCGTGCGCTCGGTCGATTCGCCAGGTTCGACAATCGACACGGTGGATACGCATCGCTCGATCGAGGCGTTGCCACAAGTCGCGATGCGGAACCGGTACGAGTTCGCCGAACCGCTCCCAGCGCCACTCGGCCTGTTTCCATTCCGTCATGCCGACGGTGATTCCTTCTTTGACGAACCGGTTCGACGTGACGACGGTCACCCACGACGGGCAATTCAGGGCTTCCAGGCCTCGAACGGTCGTCAGCAAGGCGAGGCGGTCGCCGCAGGTGTCGGGTTCGTAGTCGTCGGCGGCGAACCGATCCGAGCCGTCTTGGGATCGCAACACGAACCGCCAGCGGCCGGGATCGCCGTCGAGGTCGACATCGACGAACAAATAATAGTGCGGAAGCGGATCGAGTCGATCTCCGGCGGCCGTCGGTATGTACGGGCTGGTGATGAGCATGGTCGCGTTTCCTGGTTGCCGCACCAAGATGCCTGCCCGTCCGTGGAATCGATGGAATGTGCTCGATCGTCGCCTTTGCCGCCGGTACTTCTCCGTCAGTGCGCGGTCGGCAAAGGATTCCGGCTATGGTCGATCGCACGGCGTGCGAGACGCCGCTTTGAACAACTTGCGAGGCTGGTTTTTGTTTTCTATATTTCCCATCTTGCCTGCTTGGTCGATGAGAATATCGTCATCCGGCGGGGGGATGGTCCAGTCTTCCGGTCGTCAAACCGGCGGCTTCTCGCGGTTCCAGCCGCTTGTGGGGTGGGGTCGTGCAAGAGGTTCGGGCTGGTCGAGGGGTGCGGGATAGGCAGGCGAGAAGTCTTTGTGCAGATTCGATGCGATCGAATGCCGATGCGCATGTCTCGGGTGGTTCGACCGCATCCCAAAAGGAACAAGCGAATGGGTGCCCTCGCCGAGTTGGTGGAAGTCCTCGTTCTGGCCGTCGTCCAGGGGTTGGGTGAGTTCTTGCCCATCAGTTCGTCGGGGCATGTGGTCATTGCGGCGGCGGTTTTCGATCGGTTCGGGCAGGTGCTCTCCGAGAAACTGACCGTCAACATCATTCTGCATCTCGGCACGCTGTTGGCCATTCTCATCTACTATCGGCGTCGAATCGTCGCCTTGCTGACCCGCGACCGCCGGACGATCGGGTTGTTGTTGGTAGGGACGATTCCGGCGGGCGTAATCGGCGTAGCTTACAAAAAGTTCTTGGGCGATTGGCTCGTCGGCACTTGGGGATTCGATCCCTTGGAAAACGCGTTCACCGCCGGGCTCATGTTGTTGGCGACCGGCGTCATGTTGCTTGCGGCCGAGCGGGCGCCGGCCGGCGAGAAGGATTGCCGCGACCTAAGTTACACCCAAGCCCTGCTGATCGGTTTCGCCCAGGCGGTGGCGATCTTGCCCGGCATTTCGCGAAGCGGCAGCACGATCGTTGCAGGCTTGTTTTGTCGTCTCAAGCGAGAAGAGGCGGCGGCGTTTTCTTTCTTGTTGGCGATTCCGGCGATCGCCGG
This sequence comes from uncultured Planctomycetaceae bacterium, assembly GCA_964454655.1. Taxonomy (GTDB): domain Bacteria; phylum Planctomycetota; class Planctomycetia; order Pirellulales; family Thermoguttaceae; genus CAYVVR01. The sequence continues at coordinate 4,511 of CAYVVR010000155.1, forward strand.
CGCAGGGTTGATCGAATCGCTCGATTTGCTCGACCGACCGACGCTCGACACTTCGTTGCCGGTGCTTCTTCTTGGGGCGGCGGTAGCTTGTATCGTCGGCCTGGCGGCCTTGCGCTGGGTGATCGATTGGTTGTTGCGAGGACGATTGCGCTGGTTTGCGACGTGGGTGTTCGCCGTCGGCGGAATCGTGATCGTCTGGCAGCTCGCCGAATATTGGCTCGCCTAGCGGGTTGGCCCGGTTTCCCGGCGACATGCTTCGGGCCCAAATCGTGGAAGCCGGTGGGCTCGATCACCGCCAGAGCATTCTTTATTAGGTGATCGCAGGCTGCGCATCGGGCAACACGGCTGTTGCCGCTTTTCCAAACCGAAGCTTTCCCTTGTGCCGGCTGCGAAGCATACTCGAATGGCCGATCGCCAGGGCGCATCGGTATTGGTCGCAAAGGGCTCTGACGACACGTCGCGGAACAGGAGGCAAACTCATGAGGTGTGCACGATTCGTCGTCGCGGCGCTGATGTGCGCGGCGGTTGCCGGGCAAGCTGTTTTTTCGGTAGCCGACGAAACCAAGAAAGCCGTGTACGGGAAGCCCCGGATCGGCATGAATTTGAGCGGTCCGGCCGACTGGAATACCGAGTTGCCGTTCGTCGACGTGTTCCGGATGTCGCGGCCGTGGATCAGCCAACGCGAAGGGGCGGCCTGGGGACAAGGCCCCGAATTGGAGCTCGACCGCTGGGGCTGGGTCAAACGTCTCGAACCGGGATGCTACGCCGAAACGATGCTCTGCACGATCGCAGGCGGCCATTATCCTGCGGGTCGTTATACCGTGCTTTACGAGGGAGAAGGCGAACTTGCCTTTGCCAAGAACGCGCGCATCGTCTCGCAAGAGCCGGGTAAGATCCTCATCGACGTCGATGCATCGCGGGGCGGTTTTTCGTTGCAAATCCGCAAGACGAACCCGGCGAACTACGTGCGGAACATTCATGTCATCATGCCGGGGTTCGAAGAAACGTGGCAGGAAAACCCGTTTCATCCGGCGTTTTTGCGTCGATGGCAGGGCATGGCGTGCTTTCGGTTCATGGACTGGATGCACACGAACGGCTCCGACGTCGCGCACTGGGACGATCGCCCCACGTTGCAGCACGCCACGTTTTCGAAACGGGGTGTGGCCTTGGAGTGGATGATCGACTTGTGCAACCGGACGAAGATCGATCCTTGGTTTTGCATGCCGCACAAGGCCGACGACGATTTCGTTCGTCGTTTTGCCGAAATGGTGCGCGACCGACTGGACCCTTCGTTGCACGTGTACGTCGAGTATTCCAACGAGGTTTGGAACGGTCAGTTTCCGCAGAATCATTACGCGGCGGAACAGGGGATTACCTTGGGGCTCGGGCCGAAGGAACGTCCGTGGGAAGCCGCGTGGCACTACACGGCGGTTCGTTCCGTCGAGATCTTCGAGATTTGGGAAGACGTGTTCGGCGGCCACCAGCGGTTGATTCGCGTGTTGCCGTCGCAAGCGGCCAACACCTATGTGGCGGAGCAAATTTTGAGCTTTCGCAATGCCGCCGAGCATGCCGACGTGCTCGCCGTCGCGCCGTATATGTCGTTTTCGGTCGGACGGGGCAAGTTGGGCGAGATGGCCGACGAAATGCAAAATTGGAGCGTCGAGCAATTGCTCGATTACTTCGAGCAGACCGGGTTCGCAACCAGTCTCCAATGGATGGAGGCGAACAAGCAAACGGCCGACAAGTACGGCCTGGGCTTGGTGGCGTACGAAGGCGGTCAGCACATGGTCGCTTTTGTGAAGGATCGGGAAGTATCCGACAAGTTGACCGCTTTGATGCACGCGGCGAATCGCCATCCGCGGATGGGCGAGTTGTACAAGCGGTATTTGGATCATTGGGCCGAAATCGGCGGCGGCACGTTTGCCAACTTCTCGTCGATCGGCCGGTGGAGCGTCCACGGATCGTGGGGGCTGGCGGAATATTACGACGACACGCCCGCAGAATATCCCAAGTGGAAAGCCGTGCTCCAGTGGGCTGCGGCCCACGGACAAGATGTGTATTTACCGTGACCGGCCCGGCGTTGTTGGCCAAATCGCCAATTGTTTGCTGCTGCGACCTTTCCGCGAATGATGAGCCGGGCGGCGATCGATTGCTCGGTTTTTTGTGCGGATGCGTTGCTTGCCGCGGCCGTATCGGCCGAGTAGAATGGCGAGCTAATGGGATTTGCGGCCGCTTGCAGCCATAATCTGCTAAAGTGCCATCGTCGTCCCAAGCGGATGACGATCTCAACTTGAGCCGAATCGATCGCGACCGCCCCATGGCTTGGTGAGTCGCGATTTTTCGTTCTTGGTTCGGGCAGAGTTCGGCTACCTGCGCCGCGAAACGAAGAATCGTCTCCGGCATCTGTTCCTTGTACTTTGACCTTCCGAACGACAGCAGCAATACCTATGTCCGACCAACAAAGCCCGAAACGTCCTCGGTTGTCCACGTTGTGCGTGCACGGCGGCGAAGCCCGCGTTAAACCCGGCTTCGCCATGACCGATGCCATCTTTCAAACGGCGACCTACACCTTCGAAAATACGGCGGCCGTGCTCGATTACCTCGAAGAGAAGGTCGAACGTGAAGAATACGGCCGCTACGGAAACCCCTCGGAAAAAGTCGTCGAAAAGAAGCTCGCCGAGCTCGAAGGCGGCGAGGCGTGCGTGACCTTTTCGTCGGGAATGGCTGCCGTGGCCGGTTACCTGCTGGCGAAGGTCAAAGCCGGCGATGAAATCGTTCTGTTCGACGAATGCTACCATCGAACGCGGCAATTTTGCCGCGAAACCTTGGGGAAGCTGGGAGTCAAAACGCATCAGATTCCCGCTTGCGATTACGAAAAAATGGAGGCCGCGATCAACGAAAACACGCGGATCCTCATCAGCGAGTCGCCTACCAATCCGCACATGAGCGTGGTCGATTTGGAACGATTCGCAGCGCTGGGCAAAAAATACGGCGTCGAAACGCTGATCGATGCGACCTTGGCGACACCGTACAACGTGCGGCCGTTGGAGTACGGCATCGACGCCGTCTTGCACTCGTGCACGAAGTATCTCGGTGGTCACAACGATTTGCTGATGGGTGCCGTAATCGGCCGGGAAGAGATCATCGAACCGGTGCGCGACCTGCGAGGCGTGATGGGAACCAACAGCACGCCGTTGAACATCTACCTGCTGCAACGCGGATTGAAGACTTTCGAACTTCGGATGCAGCGTCACAACGAAAACGGCTTGGGGTTGGCGACTTTCTTGGAGAGCCATCCCAAGGTCGAAAAGGTCTACTATCCCGGCCTACCGAGTCATCGCGATTACGAGGTCGCCAAGCGGACGATGCGGGGCTTCGGCGGCCTGGTGACGTTCCTCGTCAAGGATGCCGACGCCGATGCGACCGCCCGCGTGATCGACGCCGTCAAGATTCCACGAATCGGTCCCAGCTTAGGCGGCGCCGAATCGCTGATCGAGCAGCCCATGTACATGAGCTATCACAGTCACACGCGCGAGCAGCGATTGGCGGTGGGAATTCCCGACAACATGATCCGCGTGGCGTGCGGGCTGGAAAATCTCGAAGATTTGATCGACGACTTCGCCCAAGCCCTGGATCAAGCCTGAGGCGGAATCCGTCCGCTTCGCGTTCTTTCGGCGTCTTCCTTAACGTCCGACGAAAAGTCGCGGCGACAAACGACCCGTTGTCGCACAAGGGGCCGTGGCGTCGAGTCGTCGCTACGCGAATTGGTCG
>CAYVVR010000156.1:0-8245 GCA_964454655.1 uncultured Planctomycetaceae bacterium
GAACGAATTTCGGGCCGTTACCAGCGAAGTGACGAACCCGAATGTGCCGTCGAGTACGACCCGTACCGCCACCGAGGAGGACAACGAAGACGATCGACGCGAAGCCATCGCGCCGAAGTTCGTTCCGCCATCGGCTGCGCCGCAGGAAGAAACGGCCGATTCATAATCGGTCGATCGCCCCCTTGCATCGTCCATCGCCCTCTCGGTCGTGAGTCCGATCGGGAGGGTTCCTTTTTTGCGTCGATCGTCTCACGGTTGGGACGCAGGGGCGAGCGTTTCCGGAATCTCACGCAGCATTCCCAACTCCTGCATCAAGCATCCGACCATCAGGCAGTGTTGCCGGACGCGAACTTCCAGCGGTTGGTGCCGGTAGGTCGTTTCGAGACAAAACCCTTTCGCGCCCAGCAGCTCGATCGTCGCGCGGACGAGGCCGCCGCGAACCGGGCCGCTCTTCGACAATCGCACGAATCGCCGGTTTGGATCGTCGATCTCGGCGTTGACGACCTCCTGCATCCGCCGGGCGATGGAATGCAGCTCGGGCGAGCCCAGGTAGATGATGCTCGTTCCGTCCGATTTGGGATTGGCGATCCGAAAGTCGTACCCTTCATGCAAGTCGACGACCCAATCGGGATCGCAACGGCGGATGAACGCCCACAAACTCTTAGCGGGCTCGGTTTTCGGCGGCGCGGGATTGTCGCGGGTAGGGAAATTGCGGTTCAGGTTGCGCGTTTCTTCCGGTTCGCCGGGCAGCCAGCGGGTGTGTTGTTCCAAGCCGGGCCGATTCGCCTGCGGAACGACGATCAGCTTGCCGCGGGCGATCGACCATCGGCGAATGCGATCGGCGGCGGCCGCGCCGGCCGGTTCGTTGCCGTGCAGGCCGCCGGTGATCAGCAGTACCGGCCCGGGCTTGCCCGAATCGATGATGAAATAGGGCGTTTCCCACTTCGTTCCTCGCAAGAGAAGCCCTTCTTCGGTGCGGGGCTCGCTTCCGAGCGCCGAAGTCCCCAAAGAGGTCGCCAGGCTCGCGACCAGCAACAGGCCGATCGCGCTTCGCCGCAGGTCGTCGTTTCGCATCGTGTTCCTCGCATCGACGGTGGTTCAGGGGCGTTGGGCCACCACGATCGTAATTTGCCGCACCGACCGTGGGCAACCGAGAACGCCTGAAGCCCGGTTTTTCGGTTGAGTGGACGCCGAAGATTTTCTAGTTTGCCTATCCTTGCTGTTTGCTGTTGGTGATTCTGCCTGCGACCGTTACGATACCGGCATCCGTCGCTTTCGGCGGCCTCGCGAAGCCGAGCTCATTGAGATACGACAGGCCCCGAATCCGCGTGCGATTCCCAGGTGCGCAATCGCTTTTCCAAGGAAGGAAAAACCATGATCGACGTGAATGCCGTCACCGGTTTGCATCGGGAAACCGTTCGTCGTTGGCACGAAGAGCCGATCAGCAATCCGTACACGGGCTTTTTGGGGCTGGTCTGCACGCAGCACGAGCAGAATTTTCGCTTGTGGCACGAGGAAGACAAAGCCCGCGATCCCACCGCCGACGATGCCGTGATTGCGCAGGTCAAGCGCGCGATCGACAAGCTGAACCAGGCCCGCAACGACTACATCGAGCAGCTCGACGACGCCTTGATCGCGATGCTGGCCGAGGCGGGTGTCGCGCCGCGTCCCGATGCGACGCAAAACACCGAGACGCCCGGCAGCGTGATCGATCGATTGTCGATCTTGGCGTTGCGCATCTACCACATGGAAGAGCAAGCGAACCGGCCGGACGCCGACGAAGCGCATCGCCGCAAGGCGCTCGCCAAGCTCGAAATCCTTCACGAGCAGCACGCCGATTTGAGCCGTTCGCTTCAGGAACTGCTCGACGACATCGCCTGCGGTAAGAAGCGGCTGAAAGTGTATCGCCAGTTCAAGATGTACAACGATCCCAGCTTGAACCCGTACCTATACCGCGCGAACAAGAAATCGAAAGCGGCCTGAGGCGGCGTTCACGGCGCCAGGTGCAGGTGATAGGTGGTCAGGTTGTAGGCGTGCCGTTTCGATGTTTGATCGAACGCGGCGGCGGCAAAACCGTAGGTTTTGCCCGGTTCGAACCGCACGTCGTGTTCGCTGCCCGTATCGAGCTTGCGCCGAATGTATAGCCGCCAGCGGTCGCCCAAGTGTTCCGACGTGCAGCGGACGTCTCCCCGATCGCCGACGAAGGGGTTCGAGACGATGCCGGGCACGATCGTTCCGGCGGGAATCGCGGCGGCCGCCTCTTCCGAGTATTCGACGGCTCCCTCGCGAATGATGCGTCCCAGCTCGACGAACGATTCGTCACGCGGCAACCACAGCGGATGGTCGACGTCTGCGGTGTAGTTCTTGCTGTAGCCGGTGCCGTCTTCCTTGGGATCGCCGTGCCGACCGACGTCTTCGGCTTCGAAGTCGACTTCGGCCCAATACTTGTCGTCGACTTGGCCCAGCGGATCGCTGCGCACGCTCTTCCAGTGCCACACGTCGACGGGGACGTCGCTGCCCTTGTAACCGAAGGCGCGGCCGCCGCCCACGTGACAGTACGCGGCGCAACCGAACCGTTCGAACTCGGGATCGTGCTCGATCGGAAAGATGAGCGAGAACTTGTCTTCGTAGAAGACGCTTTCGTCCTTGGTGTCGGTGGCCAAGTGTTGCCAACCGTCGGGTGTTTTTTTCCAAGGGAGATACGTTCGGTTGAGCGTGCGGTCTTTCCACTCGGCGAGGACGAACAGTTCGTCGCCGTTGTGTAGGGCCTTGAGGACGACCTCGGTTCGTCCGCCCTCGAATCCCACGCCGTTGGCCAGCTCGATCGCCAGCGGCGCCGCGTCCTCCCAAGGCAGGGCCGACAAGTCGTCGATCGTCTCCGAGGCGATATCGATCCGCGCGGCCACGAGAGTTTTTCCGGCGGTCGTCCAGGGCATTTCCCCGTACAACGACCACGTCGTCGCGGTAGCCAGCACGACGAACAAGGCCAGGCTTCCCCAACGCGGCGCCCGCGTGGGATGGAAAGCCGGAATCAAGAGCTTCCAGTACGCCGTTACCCCGTCGATCACGTGCCACAAGAGGGCCGCAGGGAGCAAGATGAGGCCCGTGAACCCGTGAATCGCGCGGGCGACGAAATAGACCCAATTCGGCCCGACCGGTCGCATCAAAAGCGGGGCGGTAGCAACCATTGCCAGGCCGCCGACCACCAACAACACGTGCGTGATGCGGCGTCGCCCCTTGGGAATGGCACGCGCAAAGCGGAAATAGATGATCGCCACGGCGATCACGCTGGGGACGAACACTCCGGCCGACAGCAGATGCAGCCACGTGACGCGGCCTTGCAACATCCAGTCGGCGACCCGGCCGCGGAACATCGACCAGTACGGTTCGGCCGAGGCGTGCAGGCTCAGGCCGGTCACCACTGAAAAGATGAGTGCGGCACTGATCAACCAGTGCAGCAGCCGAAACAAGTGCGGATAGGGAGTCGATCGGCGTTTTTTGCCGGGCGATTTCGTCGGGCGGTCGTCCGAATTGCCGGATGCGGGCCGGTGGACTTCGCTAGCCGATTCGATGGTGTGCGTGCGTGATTCAGTCGGCATGTCCCGGAGGCTCCTCGTGTGCAGTACGTTTGGGGGGAAAGCTGAGGCGACACCACCCACCGGCGCTGGAACGGGTTAGTATAATCGAGGCTTTCTGTATGTAAATGCACAAAAAGCCGGTGACGGCACGCCCGCGAGGCACGAAATTTGCCCGCTGCCGGACTCCCTTGGGCAACCGGGGGGCGGCGCAGTATATTTGCCCGTCGGCGCACGGTTCGCCGGTTGGTTTCGCCTCTCGATTCTAAAAAGTTGCCCGCTGATGAATATTCGCTTGATCTTGCGACTGCTCGGTTGGATCGCCATGCTCGTCGCGGCGGCCATGTGCTTCAGCCTGCCGTGGGCGTTTCCTGCGTTCGGGCAAACCGAGACGTTCGAGATTCGCGGATTCTTGGGGATGCTCGGCGCGATTTGCATCTCGGCGATCGTGGGCGTGGGCATGATCTACCTGGGTCGCGGCTCGAACAAGACGCGTCTCCTCCGCAAAGAGGCGATCGCCGTGGTCGGCTTGAGCTGGATCTTGGCCTCGCTGCTGGGGGCGTTGCCGTTTTGGTTCTCGGAGACCATCCGCGAACTCGACGACCATGGGCGGCCCGTCCACATGAACTTTTTCGACGGGCTGTTCGAGTCGGCGTCGGGATTCTCGGGGACGGGGGCAAGCGTGCTCACCGAGCTGGACGATCCCGATTTCGTGCCGCGGACCGTTCTGTTTTGGCGATCCGAGACGCACTTTCTCGGCGGCCTGGGGATCATGGTGCTGTTCGTCGCCGTGCTGGGAATGGGGTCGGCCGGAAAGGCGTTGATGCTGACCGAGGTTCCGGGCCCCACGCAAGAATCGACTCACGAACGCACCCAACGCGCCGCATGGACCTTCGCCATGATCTTCGTGGGGTTGAATGCCGTGTTGACGGTGTTGTTGGTGCTCGAAGGCATGTCGGTGTACGACGCCCTGTGCCATGCCTTCGGTACGATCGCCACCGGCGGTTTCAGCACCCACAACAAGAGCGTCGGGCATTTCGATTCCCCCGTGATCGACGCCACGATCGTGATCTTCATGTTCTTGGGGTGCACGAACTTTGCCTTGCTGTACCACGTGTTGCTGGGGCAGCCGGGCAAACTGTGGCGCGATGTCGAGTTTCGCGTGTACCTGGCGATTACGGTCGTCGGGTCGGCAATCGTCGTCGTTGCAGGCCTGCTTTACGCCGATTTCGATTCGCCGTTGGCGGGACTTCGTTACGGTATTTTCCAAGCCGTTTCGATGCTTACGAACACCGGGTTCGGCACCCACGATTTCGACACCTGGAACCCGCTGGGACGCGGAACGTTGCTGCTTCTGATGTACATCGGCGGATGTGCCGGCAGCACGAGCTGCGCCGTCAAGGTGATCCGTTACATTTTCCTGTTCAAGATCTTGGCTTTGGAAATCGAGCGATCCTTCCGGCCGAACGTCGTGCGGCACATCCGCATCGGCGGGCGTCCCGTCGAAGATCCCGATTTGCGGAAAGACGTGGTCGTCTACTTCTGCCTGATCTTGGTGTTTTCGGTCGTTGCCTGGTTCGGCCTGCTGGTGTGTGAACCCAACAGCTCGTGGACGAACGCCGGACTCGATCCTGCGAACAAGCTCATCGATTGTGCCGGGGCCGTCGCCGCGACGATCAACGGAGTCGGCCCGGGGTTGGGGTTGGTCGGTCCGACGAGCAACTACTCGATGCTGTCGGGCGCGTCGAAGCTGATCTTGACCGGCTTGATGCTGTTGGGGCGGTTGGAAATCTTCGCCTTGGTCGCCTTGTTCCTGCCGCGGTTCTGGCGAAATCAGTAAGACCGTGGTACGCTTGTGCCCCGACGGGAGGGCGAACGTCGCCCGACCGCCGCTTTCGGTGCGTACTTTCGGGGCGACACGATGGATGACCGGGGACTCGTCTCATTGTTGCGGCTGGCGCTGGTGGAAGGGGTCGGCCCGCGGCTACGTCAACTGCTTTTGGCGCGTTTCGGTTCGTGTGACGCCGTTTTGGCAGCGTCCACCGAGGAACTGAGGCAAGTCCAGGGAATCGGCCCGAAGTTGGCGAAAAGGATTCGCGAAGCGCCTTCGACCGAAGAAGTGCAGGCCCTGGTCGACGACTGTCGCCGCAACGCGGTTCGCATTCTGACCGAGGCCGATGCGGACTATCCGCCGCTGTTGCGCGAAACGGCGACGCCGCCTTCGGTGTTATTCGCGCGAGGCGAGATCTTGCCGCAAGACCGCTTGGCCGTTGCCGTCGTGGGGACGCGTCATGCGTCGTCGTACGGCCTGAGCGTTGCCCGAAACCTGGCGGCCGCGTTGGCGCGGCGAGGGTTCACGATCGTCAGCGGTTTGGCACGCGGTATCGACGCCGCGGCGCATCGCGGTGCCATCGAGGCCGGCGGTCGTACGATCGCCGTGTTGGGTAGCGGGGTGCTCAACGTCTATCCGCCCGAGCACGCCGAGTTGGCTGCCGAAATCGCCCGGTGCGGGGCGGTCGTCAGCGAAGCGCCCTTGCGGGCGGCACCGCACGCCGGGAACTTTCCGCAACGCAACCGCATTATCAGCGGAATGTCGCTGGGAACGATCGTGGTCGAGGCGGGTAGCCAAAGCGGCGCGCTCATCACGGCCCGGCATGCCGCCGAGCAAAACCGCGAGGTGTTCGCCGTCCCCGGCCGCATCGACCGTCCGCATGCCAAGGGGTGCCATCGCTTGATCCGCGACGGTGCGCACCTTGTCGATTCGGCCGACGACGTGTTGGAGGCGTTGGGGCCTTTGCCCGAGCCGGTTCCCGTCGAAACGCAGGCCGCCGGTTCGTCGCAAGATGAAAAAACGCCCGCCATTCGGCATCCTGCCGAGCTGCAACTAAACCCCGTCGAAACGAAGGTGCTGGCCGCGGTCGAGGCGGCACCGACACCGATCGACGAGGTCATCGTCCGCAGCGGGTTGGAAACGCAACAGGTTCTTGCCACGTTGAGTGTGCTGGAGATGCGCCGGTTGGTGAAACGAACGAGCGGGACCACCGTGGCACGCCGGTGAGGGCTTTTCTCCAGAATTTTTTGAGGCGAAGCACCGCCTACAGCAACGGCGCGGCCAGTTTCGCCGTGTGAATCGCCACGCGGCGTGCGAAGCGGCGTTCGAGGTCGGCGTCGGTCGCTTTGTGTGCCTGTGCCATGTAGCGACGTTGCAGCCGCACGAGTTCTTCGACGCTCGCGGCCGAGTGAACGATGACGTTCAACTCGAAGTTCAGCTCGAACGATCGAATGTCGTAGTTTCCCGAACCGAACATTCCCAGCACGCCGTCGACGGTCAACGTCTTCGCGTGCAACATGCCGTCGTGATGCAAGTACACGTTGACGCCTTCGCGATGTAACTGTTCCCAATAGTAGCGCGATGCGGTATCGACCACGGGATGATCGGTACGGCGCGGCGTGACCAGATTCACCTCGACCCCGCGTGCGACGGCCAACCGCAACGCCAGCATTGCGGCGTCGTCGGGAACGAAATAGGGCGAGGTGATCGTGATTTGCCGCCGGGCGGAAAACAGCACGTTCACCAACGCGTCGCGAAACTCGCTGACCGATTGGTCGGGACCGCTGGGCACCAACTGGAGCACGACATCGCCTTCGCGGGCGGCGGGCGGGAACAAATCGGGACGATCCAACAATTCGCCCGTCTCGTGGTACCACGCTTCGGTGAACAGCGATTGTAGTTGCAAGACGATCGGCCCGTGTACGCGGGCGGTCACGTCGCGCCATGGTCCCGACTTCGCATGACCATAGTCGGGCGTCACGACGTTTTGCGATCCGACGTATGCTGCGCGACCGTCGATTACTGCGAGTTTGCGGTGATCGCGCAAATCCAGCCGGGCGAACGGCAGGCGGTAGATGCGCACCGGCAAAATGGGATGCACCTCGACGCCGCGATCGCGCATCCAGCGGCCGAGCGTGCGGAACATGCGTCGCGAACCGACGCCGTCGGCCAATACCCGGCATGCCGCACCGCGTTTCCTCGCACGCACGAGGGCCTCGGCGACCTTGCGGCCGACTTCGTCATCCCGAAAGATGAAAAACAACAGGTGGACGTGATCCTGCGCCGCGTCGATGTCGGCGATCAGTCGATCGATCACCAGCTCGGCATCGGCAAGAAACGTGACGCGATTGCCGCGGCACGGTTCCGGTCCGCCTAGGTTGCACACCAACCGGGCCAGGCTTTCTTCATGTTCGGCGGCGACGGCCATATTCGCGCCGACTGCGTGATCCAGCACGAGCAACTCGCGATCGAGTGCCTGTTGAGGGGTTTCCAGGTTCGGACGCGTCGCCCGCCGTCGAGCAAGACGCCGACGCCCCAAGCGGTTTTCACCGATCAGCAGATAGAGAATCACGCCGGGCCACGGGGCGAGAAAAATCAACGCAAGCCAGGCCAACGCCGTGACGGGCCGTTCTTTGCGCAGGACGACGATCGGCCACATGACCAGGCAAATCAGCCATTTCGACAACTCGTGTAGTGTCGTCCAATGTGCCCAGTCCATGTGGCGGCTCCCCGTGTGCGCGACCGAGCGACCTCGCTTCTCTGGCCTTGATTCAAGGTGCCTCCGGCCGGGGCGCGTTTTCGGACGTATCGTCGGAGGACGTTTCGCCCGCCTCGGACG
>CAYVVR010000157.1:0-8218 GCA_964454655.1 uncultured Planctomycetaceae bacterium
TTTTCAGGCCGAGGCAACACGATGCGTGTGTACCGTCATTGGCACCGAATCGAAGTTAAGGTCCAGGACCACCGGGGACTCGATTGGTGGCTATGCGAGTTCGGCTGGTCGGAACGTGATCCCGAGGACGCCGTTCGAATGGCCCAAGAGCGAGTCGAACGGCGTCGCAAGCTGCTCGCCGAGGGAAAGTGGTCGCCGCCGCGAGACAGAAACCGCCCCAGGCCGCCTCAAGATTACGAGCATTACCCCGACCGTCCGCCGCGAGAGGAGATCGTGCGCGAGATCGCCGGTCCTAGCGGCACCGACGCGATTGTTACCCGCAACAGCTACGGTGCCCTGATCCTTTGCACCGCCGATCTGATGTTCGTCGATGTGGACTTACCCGAGGTTCCCCCTGTTCCCAAGCCAGGTTGGCTTTCCCGCTTTTTCAAAGGGAAAGACCTGCCGCAGAACTCGCCGAAATCGGCGGAACAAGAATGCCTAACACGAATTCGGCGAGGATTGGAGCGTTTTCGGGTATCAAACGCCCGCATTTATCGAACGGCGGGCGGTTTCCGCTGCGCCGTCCTGGATCGCCCGATGCAGCCCGATTCGGAAGAAAGCCGACAACTCATGGAAGCGATGGAGGCCGACCCGCTGTACGTGCGGATGTGCCGCCGCCAAGATTGTTTTCGGGCCCGATTGACTCCGAAACCGTGGCGGTGCGATCTGGAACTACCACCTCATCGCTTTCCGTTCCCTTCTCCGGCGGCGGAACAAAGTTACCGGGCCTGGGAGCACGCGTACGATAACGGGATCGCCGGTTGGAGCGTGTGCCGATTGGTCGATTCGATTCTCGAGGGCCCCGTCCATCCCGCGTTCGAACCGCTGATCGGCCTGCACGACAAGTTGACCCGTTGCGACACGAACGCGCCACTCGCTTAGTCCCGGCCCGCCCCTCCATGTCGGTCGGTTGTTTTCGTCGCTAGGCGTTTTTGCTATCGTTACGTGTCGGAGGGCGGAAAAACGGTTCGCTACGTCGACCAACCTTGCAGAGGAACGAGAGATGGAACACGGGACGGAAGGGCAAGTAGCCGTTATTACGGGCGGTTCACGCGGGATCGGCAGAGGGATCGCCGTCGAGTTGGCTAAACTCGGCATGCGACTGATCATCAACTACGCGAACCGAGCCGATGCGGCCGAAGAAACCTTGCGACTCGTTCGCGATGCGGGCGGAGACGGGATCGCGGTCCAAGCAAACGTGGCTAGCCTGGCCGATCACCGGAAACTGATCGACGCCGCGTTGGCCACATACGGACGGCTCGACGTGCTGGTGAATAACGCAGGAATCACCTCGCAAGGCCGCAAAGACATTCTCGAAGCAACCGAGGAAAGCTGGGATCTCGTCTTCGCCGTGAACCTCAAAGGGCCGTTTTTTCTGACCCAATCGGTGGCGCGAACGATGCAGGAATGCATTCGCGACGGCCGCCAAACCGGCGGCACGATCGTCAATATTTCTTCGATCTCGGCGTTCACCGTTTCGGTGAATCGTGCCGACTACTGCATGACGAAAGCCGCCATGGGCATGATGACGAAGCTCTTTGCCCAACGATTGGCCGAATCCAACATCCGCGTGTACGAAGTACAACCCGGCGTAATCGAGAGCGACATGACGGCGCCTGTGAAAGAAAAGTACGATCGACTCATCGCCGAAGGGCTCTGGCCGATCCGCCGTTGGGGTACACCGCAGGACGTGGGACTGGCCGTGCGGGCCCTGGTAACCGGCGAATTTCCGTTCAGTACGGGCGAACAGATCCGTGTGGACGGCGGCTTTCACATCCGTACCCTGTAATCCCCCCCGATCTTACCGGCAGACACCTTCGGGGGGTACGATTCACCGTTTCGGAGATTATACTGGACGTCAGATTCCGCTTCCCCAAAAGGGTGCAAAAAATCGGAATTCTTGACGGCAGCCTTCGGGGATATCGTAGCTTTGTGTTGCGTTGTATCACCGGTATTCGAAACCCGACACGGCGGCCCTATATCGTATGCAATCACCAGCCGAGTGCTTAAATTCAACACTCCCATGAACGACATGTTCGACTGAGAATCGTCCTAAGCATGGACGATGGGGGCAGCTTCTTGTGGCGTGGAGGCCGAACGACACACACGTAGCCCATCTCGGTGTCGGCTTCCACGAACCGGACTTATTCGACAGGAAATCCATTCGCAATGGCTCGACGCACTCTGAATTCCCGATTCCTGCTCGTCTTGGTTATCGCCGTTGTGCTAACCGGAGGCGTTGGTTTTGGGCTTCACCGTTATCAAACCTACCGAAATGCCGGCACATTTTTGGCCCAGGCCGACGCCGCGGAAAAAGAAGAGAATTGGCAAGAGGCGCTAAAGTATCTGAATTGGTACTTGAACCTGCGGCCGGACGATCTCGAGGCGAAGGCTCGACTAGGAAGCATCTTGGTGAAGGTCAACGCCTACGGGCAAGCTTATCGCGTTCTCGAAGACGTCGTCCGCCGCGATCCCGAGCGAACGCAGTCACGCCGGGAGTTGGTCGAAGTCGAGTTGGCCATCGGCCGATTTCGCGATGCCCTGATCCATCTCGACAAACATCTTCTCAAAGATGCTCCCGACGACCCCGAGTTGTTGTTCTTCAAAGGAAGATGCCAAGCAGGCCTAGGCGAGTACGCGACCGCCGTCGCAACGTTTCGCGAAGCGGTGGGGTATGATCCCTCGTATCGCGAACCCTACGTAGCCGCAGCCGTCGTATTAAGGGAACGCCTCAAACGCCCCACAGAGGCCGATCAACAAATCGAACAACTGGTAACCGCCAACCCCGACGATCCGGAAGCACACTTGGCGGCTGCCCGCTATTACCATTCGTATGACCTGTACGAAAAAGCACGTCGAGAGGCCGAAGCGGCTCTCGAGCACACTCCGAACGACATCAATGCCCTGTTGATCGCCACCGACTCGGCTATCCGGTTGGAAGACTTCGAGGATGCCCAAGCGTTGGCCGATCGCGTCCTTGAATTGCGTCCCGACGCCCCCGAAATCTATCTATTGCTTGCCAAAACGGCCGCGGCGCAAGACAAATCGGACGAGGTCGTGTCTTGGCTGGAACGAGGTCTGGCGGCAACCGACAATGATCCGGAATTGCTCTGGAATCTGGTCCGCACGTTCATCGATCAAAACAAGCTCGATCAAGCCGAGTCGCGACTTGCCGAACTGACGGAAACCGACTATCCGAAACCTCGCATCGATTTCCTGCAAGCATTGCTGCTATGTGCGCGCGGTGAGTGGCGGCAATCGGCGGCGATCCTCGAACGGATTCGCCCGCGTTTCGCGGAGGAGCCGGACATCCTCAAGCAAGTCGATTTCTATCTAGGATTCTGCTACGGCCAACTTGGCAACGCCGACCAGCAAATGGCAGCCTACCAGCGCGCAGTCGATACCGATCCGATGTGGGCTGCTGCCAGGGCCGGCCGCGCGATGGCGCTCGTCGGAATGGGGCGTATCAACGAGGCGTTGAACGAGTATCGCACCTTGCTCAATTTGGGCAAGATGACGCCCGAGATGCTGCTTCAGATGACGCGGCTGATGGTGCTCAAGAACCTCAATGCGTCGGCCGAAATGCGGGATTGGCGCCCCGTCGAAAGCCTTTTGTCGCAATTGGCCGAACGAGATCCCGACAATCCGAGCATTCCCATCTTGCGGGCTGAAATCTTGGTCGCCCAAGATCAAACCGATCAAGCCGAATCGTTGATCCAAGCTGCGTACGAACAGCATCCCGACCAAGTCGAATTGCCGCTTGCCTTGGCGGCGCTGAATGCACGAGTGGGCAATTTCGACAAGGCTCGGGAAGTACTCGCGAACCTTCGCGAAAAACAGGGTGACAGCGTTTCGTTGCGACTTGCCGAAGCCCGGTTGCTCCTTCAAGAAGGCAAAGAGGATGCGTTCAAGGCCAAACTCGACGATTTCGTCGCCGGTGCGGAACAATTTTCGCGAGAAGACCGCCTGACATTACTTTCGGGTCTGGCCGGCTTGGCGATCCAGGTCGGCGAATATGCGAAGGCGCGCGCATGGTGTTCCGAGCTGGCCGAAGCGGCCCCCAACAACCTGCGGCTGCAATTGTTGCTATTCGATTTGTCGGTGCGTGCCCAAGATCCCGGGGCGTTGGCTCCCGTGTTGGACGACATCCGACGTATCGAAGGGGAAGGGCCGTTGTGGCACTACGGTACCGCCTTGCAACTGTTCCTCTCGGCCGATTCCAAAGACGCTCCCCAACTCGCCGAAGCCGTTTCCCACTTGCAAGAAGTCGAGCGGGAACGTCCGAACTGGTACCGGGCGCCTTGGTTGCGGGCGATGATCGAAGACTTGCGAGGCAACGAGGACGCAGCGCTGACGTATTACCTCAAGGCAATCGACTTGGGCGATCGCAGCAGCGCGTCGATTCAGCGCGCGGTACAGCTCTTGTACGGCCAACAACGGTTTGTCGAAGCCGACCAAGTCATTCGGCGGATGCAGGAGCGGCAAACTCCCTTCTCGTCCGAATTGGGGCGGCTGGCATCTGATATCTCGCTGCGATTGGAAGAGTACGATCGCGCCCTCGTGATGGCTCGTGGAGCGGCAACCGGTTCCGACGATTACCGCGATCATGTCTGGTATGCAACCGTTTTAAGTGTCGCAAGCCTGCGCAGCCAAGCGACCGGCCAAACGGAACAAGCCGCCAGCTACAGGGACGAAGCCGAAAAGGAGTTTCGTCTCGCTACCGAAATGGCTCCCAAAGAAATTCCGGCTTGGGTCGCGTTGATCCAGTTCTATGCGAGAACGAACCAGCCCGATAAAGCAAACGCCGCGATCGCGGAAGCCCAATCGGCGATTCCCGCCGGATTGGCACCTTTGGCCTTGGCTCAATGTTACGAAGCCCTCAAAGATCCGGAAACGGCCGAGCAGCATTACCGCGAAGCGTTGGCTGCCTCGCCTGAAAACCCGACGGTCGTGCGACAAGTGGCGGAATTCTTTCTCCGAGCAGGGCAAACCGACGACGCCGAATCGCTGTTGCGACGTTTCGTAGCCGGAGAATTGGATGCAAAGCCCGAAGATGTCGTGTGGGCTCGCCGTGCAATGGCCCTAATGATGGCCGGTCGCGGGGGCTACTCGAACCTCACCCAAGGGCTCGAATTGATCCGCCAAAATCTGTCGAGCGAATCCGCACGCATTCAAGATCAACGAGCCGAAGCCATTCTGCTGGCTTCCCATCCGAAGTATCAAATGCGTCTTCGGGCCAGAAAGATCCTTGAAGAGGTCGTTGCCAATACGAATGAGAGCACGCCGCAAGACCGCTACATCCTTGCCCGTCTGTACATGGCCGACCGTGATGTCGTAAACGCTTCGAGGCACATGCGGGCCTTGTTGGCTGCCGCAGGTGATAATCCGCTGTACGTGCGAACCTACGCCCAATTCTTGCTCGATCAGGGAGAAGTCGCCGAAGCATCGGTGTGGACGAATCGTCTTGAACAGCTAGCACCCGACGATTTCTCGACCGTCGCCTTGCGGGCGGACATCCTCGTTCGCCAAAAACGCTACGACGACGCGATTGCCCACTTGAAAGCCTACATCGACCAGCCGATTCCGGAAGAAACCGCAACTACCGATAGTTCTTCGACCTCGCCCGACGCGTCGCCTTCCGAAAGTGAAAACAGCGAGACGGGCAACGCCAAGAAATCGGTGATGGAATTGCGAGGCGCCGTCGTCGGTATGGCGTTCGAACGACTGGCGGCATATCTCGGCTCGCAGGGAAACACGGAGCAAGCTGATCGTTTTTATGCCGAGGCCGAATCCCAATACCGCCGTTTCATCGAGGCACACCCCGAAGCCCAACTGATGTTGGCGGCGTTCTTGGCCCGACGCGGCCGTCTCGAAGAAGCCGTCACGATGCTCGAAGAATTTTGGAGCGACAGCGATCCGGCCTTGGTGCAGGCGGCCACTTCGGTACTGGCCTTGAAGGTGGTCGGAACACCGCTGTTCGATCGTGTTTTGGCCGTCGTGCTCGAAGCTGCCGACAAATTCGAGCGTCCGCTTCCACTGCTTATGAATCTGGCCGATATGTACGGCTTCAACCGCGACATCGAAAAGGCGGTAGCCGTTTATCAGGAAATCCTGCAGAAGGATCCCACGAACATCGTGGCGATCAACAATTTGGCCGTCATGCTGGCCTATTTGCGCGTCCGCCTGGACGAATCGGCCAAGTTGATCGACCAAGCGATCAAACTCGCCGGACCTACGGGCAACCTGCTCGATTCAAGGGCGATCATTCGCATGGCCCGAGACGATCCGCGCGGTGCCTTGGCCGATCTCGACGAAGCAATCGCCGACAAACCCAGCGGAACCCTTCTCTTCCACAAGGCGCAGGCCCTCATGCAAATGGGACGCACGGAAGAAGCCAAGCAAGTGCTTGCCCGCGCGCTTGAAATGGGGCTGACCACCGATGCGCTGCATCCCCTCGAGCGTGCCGCCTTCGAAGATCTAGTCGCGGCGATCGGCCCGAAAGACGAATCCTGACGGACCGACACGTTCAACGTTCGGCGATCTCGCCACAAAACACCTGAGTGTAAGAAAGCGAGGCGTCCCCTTTCTGCGCCGACCGCAAGCGGAGATTACTTGGGGGTTCGGATCGTCGCGATTCTCACGCACCCTGGCGTTGGCACATTGTCGCCGACTTACCGCTTGATTGCCCCGCCCACGGGCCGCAATTAACATAGCGACAGTGCCGTCTGTCTGTCTATCGACCGATAACGTAGTGAGGAAGGCGAAATCATGAAGCTCCGTGGGCAACTTGTTGCAGCGATGTCGGCATTGGGGGCCGTGATCGTGCTCGGCCATTCGATTCCTCCGGCATTTGCCGCGGAACAGCGACCGAACATCGTGCTTGTGATGGCCGACGACCAAGGATGGGGCGAAACGGGGTATTACCATCATCCCGTCCTGAAAACGCCGAACATCGACGCAATGGCCGCCGTGGGATTGCGGTTCGACCGGTTCTACGCCGGTGCTCCAAACTGTTCCCCAACCCGCGCCACGGTAATGACGGGGCGGTCGCACGATCGAACCGGCGTCTTGAATCACGGATACGCCTTGCACCGCCAAGAGAAGACAATCGCCCAAGCTCTCTCGAAGGCCGGTTACGTGACCGGGCACTTCGGCAAATGGCACCTCGATGGATTTCGCGGGCCGGGTGTCCCCATCCTCGCCGACGACACGCATTCACCGGGCGTGTTCGGCTTCCAGGAATGGCTCTCGGTTACGAATTTCTTCGACATGAATCCCCTGATGAGCCACAAGGGAAAATTTGTCGAGTTTCAAGGCGATTCGTCGGAAATCATCGTCGACCAAGCCTTGAAGTTCATCGCCGAGGTCGGCAAGTCGAAACAGCCGTTCTTTACCGTCATTTGGTATGGTTCTCCGCACTCACCCTTCCGCGCTGCGGATGCCGACAAGAAGGATTTCGCCGACCTCTCCCCCGGCGACGCCGATCACTACGGCGAGCTCGTCGCCATGGATCGCAGCATCGGCACGCTGCGGAAAGGCTTGCGGGAATTGGGACTCGCCGAAAACACGTTGGTGTGGTATTGCAGCGACAATGGCGGGCTACCGAAAATCCACCCCGACACGGTGGGCGGTTTGCGGGGCTACAAGGGCTCGGTGTACGAAGGTGGCCTGCGTGTTCCATGCGTGATCGAGTGGCCGGCCGTGATCCGCGAGTCTCGCGTAACGTCGTTCCCTGCGTCCACTCTCGACATCTTCCCGACGATCGCCGACATTCTCGATCTGCCCGGCGATGCCATGCTCGAACCCGTCGACGGAATCAGCCTGGTGCCGGTCATTCAAGGCCAAGCGAAGACTCGCGCCAAACCGCTTCCGTTTCGGCACACCGGACGCGGTGCCTGGATCGACAACGACTGGAAGCTCGTGGTGCCCGACATTACCAAAGACGCCGCAGAACTATACAACCTCGCGAACGATCCGAAGGAAACAACAAACCTCGCCGACCGGAAACCCGAGCGACTTCGTCGAATGCTTGCGGCATTCCAGGCATGGAGCGCATCGGTCGATCGCTCGCAGGCCGGCTTGGATTATCCCGAAAAACGGGTGTGGGATGACGAACCGGGCTCACGCGACTGGACCACATCGCCCGAGTACGCGCCGTATCTCGACATGCTGAAAA
>CAYVVR010000158.1:0-8167 GCA_964454655.1 uncultured Planctomycetaceae bacterium
GGAGGATCGCAAGGATCACTTCCCCTCGCAGCTCTCCGGAGGCGAACAGCAGCGCGTGGCGATCGCCCGGGCGTTGGCCAAGAACCCCGATTTGGTCTTGTGCGACGAGCCGACCGGGGCCCTCGATTTCGAGACGGGTAAGCGAGTGTTGCGCTTGTTGGCCGACGTTCAAGCGAACTTGGGGAAAACGATCGTGCTCATCACGCACAACACGGCGATCGCCCAAATGGCCGATCGCGTGGCGCGGCTGCGCAGCGGTCGGGTGATCGAGATCCGCGAGAACGAACGCAAGGTACCGCCCGAGGAGATCCAGTGGTGAGCGTTCTCGATCGCAAATTACTGCGCGATATGCGATCGTCGGGGATTCTCTTGGCCTCGATCGTGGGCATCACGGCGCTGGGAGTGTCGCTGTACGTGGCCATGGGGTCGGCTCACCGCAACCTATCGGAGACGAAACGTCGGTACTACGTCGAAGGCCGCATGGCCGACTTCAGCGTCTCGCTCAAGAAGGCACCCGAAACCGAGATTCGACGCTTGCTCGAGATACCCGGCGTGACCGAGATTCGCTCGCGAATCCGGTTCTATACGACGATCGACCTGCCGAATTTGCCGCGGTCGGTGAACGGGATGGTTCTGTCGTTGCCCGATCGACGAGGGCACACGATCAACGACGTGCACATCATCACCGGGGGATATTTCACCGATCGGCGGCGGAACGAAGTCATCTTGAACGACGCGTTCGCACGCGAGCACGACCTACGGCCGGGCGATTGGATCACCGTGGTCATGAACGACCGTCGCGAACGATTGTACGTCGTCGGGACGGCGCTCAGTTGCGAATTCATCTACTTGGTAGGGCCGGGAAGTTTCGTGCCCGACCGCAAGTATTTCGGCGTCCTTTACGTCAAACGCTCGTACGCCGAAGACGTCTACCAGTACGCCGGTGCGGCCAACCAGGTATTGGGGCGACTTGCGCCCGACGCGAAGCCCCGTGTGCGGGAAATCTTGCGCCGCGCCGAAGCGATGCTCGACGATTACGGCGTGTTCAGTACCACGCCCTTGGACGAACAACCGTCGAACCGGTACGTGAGTCAAGAGATCGAAGGCTTGCGGACCTTCGGGTTCGTCATTCCGGGCATTTTCCTCGTCGTGGTGGCCGTCGTGTTGAACGTGCTCATGCGGCGGATGGTCGATCACCAGCGAGCGGTCACCGGCACGTTGAAGGCGTTGGGCTATTCCGACACGGCAATCTTTCTGCACTTTCTGAAGTATTCGCTGTTGATCGGTTTGGTGGGTGGCGTGATCGGGTGTGCCTTGGGCTACCGGCTGGCCGACCTGATGACGATCATGTACCGCGAGGTGTTCGAGTTTCCCGAGTTGATCACGCGGTTCTATCCTGATATTCACTTTGCGGCGCTGGGCGTGGCCCTGGTGTTTGCGGTCGTCGGCGGAATTCGGGGAAGCCGGGCGGCGCTTCGCTTGCAGCCGGCCGAAGCGATGCGCCCCAAGCCTCCGGCCAAAGGGGGACGGGTGTGGTTGGAACACTTGCCGTGGTTTTGGAGTCGGATTTCGACCTCGTGGCGGATGGTCCTCCGGCAGTTGTTGCGCAATCGCCTGCGAACGACGGCCGGCGTGTTCGTGTCGACCTTGGGAGCTTCCATCTTGATGATGATCTTCACAATGGCCCTCTCGGTCGAACGCCTGGTCGATTTCCAGTTCCGCTGGACGTATCGCAGCGACCTGGATATCACCCTGCGCGATGAGCACGGTTGGGACGTTCTGTTGGAAGCGAGGCGACTACCCGGTGTTCGCGCGGCGGAACCGATCCTCGACGTGCCGTGCACCTTCTACTCGGGCCCCGTCGAAAAGAAAGGGGCGATCACCGGCATCCTGCCCGACGCCCAGTTGACCGTGCCGCGCGACAAGCAAGGCCGACGCGTTCCCCTTCCCGAATCGGGGTTGCTGATGAGCCGAACGCTCGCCCGCATTCTGCACGTGAAGCCGGGCGACGTGGTTGCGTTTCGGCCCGTCAAAGGCGATCGGGCGAGGCGGACGGCGCGCGTCGAAGCCCTGGTCGACGGTTACCTTGGGACGGTCGTGTACGCCGATCTGCGCTACTTGAACCGCCTGCTGGGCGAAGAAGACGCCGTCAGCCGCATTCAATTGGGCCTCAGCGGCGACGACGCCTCGCGCGAAGCGGTGTATCGCCGGTTGAAACAGACGGCCGCCGTCGAGGGACTATCGGCCCGAGCCGATATGATCGACAACTTGTATTCCACGGTCCTCAAGAACCTGTGGGCATTTTTGTCGATCGAGATTCTTTTCGGCGGGATGCTTTTTTTCGGCAACATCCTCAATTCTTCGATGGTCAGCCTGGCCGAGCGGCAACGCGAGCTGGCGACCTTGCGGGTATTGGGTTACGGTCCGTGGGAAATCGGTTCGTTGCTGTTGCGAGAAAGCATGATCGTGACCTTGTTAGGAACGGTGATCGGCTTGCCCTTGGGGTACGTGCTGACCATCTACGCCGTCCATTCGTACCAAACCGAGATGTTCCGTATGCCGCTGGTATTTTCGGCGTGGACGTCGCTGCAAACGATCTTGTGGGCCGTCGTCTTCACGTTGCTTGCCCATGCGATCGTCCAGCGGTCCGTTCATCGGTTCGATTGGTTCGAAGCCGTGAAAACGAGAGAATAGACGCAAGCGGGGAAGTTGACGCAATCAGCACGCGGGAGCGATACAACCATGATCGGAGAGATCAAGATCAAGCGAACGACGTCGCGCACGATCGTTTGGGGCGTTGCCGGACTGGTTGCCGTCGCCGTCGTCGTGTGGATGATCGTCGGAAGCGGCACCGGGGGTGTCGAGGTCGAAGTCGTCCGTACGCGACGGGGGCCCATCCGCGAGTTCGTCGAAGAACGCGGGATGACTCGTTTGCCCGAAACGCACGAGATCACGATGCCGATCAGCGGGCGGGTGGAACGTATTGCCCTTCGCGAGGGAACGCCGGTTCAAAAGGGACAAGTCGTCGCCAAGCTGGTCGATCTCGATATTCAGTTGCCCGTCCAGCAAGCACAAGCCGCGGTCGATCGGCTCGAAGCGGCGATCAAACGCAACGCCGATACGACGGTCGAAACGACCGCCTTGGCCCAGGCGCAAAAGTTCGTCGAGTCGATGCAGGCGACCGTCGATGCCGCCAAGGCCCGCGTCGAAGCCGGCGAAGCGCAATTCAATTACGCCGAGGCGAACTTCGGACGCGTTCAGAAGCTCTATCAATCGAACGTACAAACGCAAGACGACCTCGATCGGGCGTACTTGCAAAAGGTGCAGGCGGCCGTCAGCTACCGGCAGGACCGGCTGGTGTACGCCTCGTTGGTTGCGTTGCAGGCGGCCACCGACCTGATGCCGCAGCTCATTCGCCAGTACATCGACCGCAAGTTGCTCACCCAGGCCGAACTGGAAAAGCAACGGGCCGAGGCGAACGTGCAGTTGCTCGCCGCCCGCGAAAATCAGCGGCGCGCCGTGATGACCAGTCCGGTCGACGGCGTCGTATTGAAGCGGTTTGTCGACGACGAACAGTTCTTGGCTGCGGGCACACCGCTGTTGGAAATCGGAAACCTGGACGAACTCGAGATCGAAGCCGACATCCTCTCGCTGGAGGTCACCCGAATTCAACCGGGAGATCCGGTCGAGATTTTCTTGGGTTCTACTTACGGACGCCCTGTCGCACGCGGTAAAGTAGAGCGTATCTACCCGGCCGCCTTTACGAAGATCAGCTCGTTGGGGGTTGAAGAACAGCGCGTGAAGGTGATCGTGGCGTTGGAACCGGAAGAAATCCGACGATTGCGTGCGGAATATCAACTGGGAGTCGGTTTCCGCGTGCGGGTGCGAGTCGTCACCGACGAAAAGCAAGAGGCGATCGTTCTGCCGCGGTCGAGCGTCGTCCGCAGCGCCGACGGCGAGGCGTACGTGTTCGCGGTTGAAAACGGTCGTCTCGTCCGCCGAAATGTGACGTTGGGGCTTCGCAACGACGAACTGGTCGAAGTTGTCGAAGGCGTCGCCGAGGGCGAATGGGTGCTGCGTTCGCCCGACTTGACCGCCGAGGCCGGAACGAAGGTCCGCGTCGTCGAGCTGGAATATTGACACGAATACGCGTTCCCCGATGGAGGGGCGAAACACCCATGATGACACGCTACGAACACGTCTACGTCGTCGATGTCATGTCGAGCGATCGGCCCGGAATCGTGGCCGCGGTCAGCAAGGCGATCGAGTCGATGGAAGGCAATATCGACTCGTGCAGCCAGACGGTCTTGGGCGGGTATTTCACGCTGATCATGATCGTCAGCCTGCCTCGACCGATCGCCCCGGAGGAGTTGGGCGAACAGGTCAGAAAAGCCGGCGGCACGCAAGAGTACCAAGTCCTCGTCCGCAAGGCCGACGGCCCTCCGACCGGCGAAGCCGTGAAGCCCGTCGATCGATTCGTAATCACCGCCTTCGGAAAAGACCAGGCGGGTATCGTCCGACGCTTCAGCCAGTACCTCGCGGGCAAGGATATCAACATACTCGATTTGTACGGCGATCGGTCGGGCGACGAATTCGTGCTGATCGGGCAAGTCGAAGTGCCGCGGCAATGGGATATCCGAATGCTTCAGGCCGACCTGGAAGAGATGGGCCGGGAGCTCGGCTTCACCGTGAAGCTGCAACACGAGAACGTGTTCGTCGCCACGAACGAACTGCGTTTGAGCCACGGTAGTCTCGAGTCGCGGTGATTCCGAATTCGGCCGCGCGGCGAAGCGTTTCGGCGCTCGCGTTTTCGCATACGAAATCAGCCTTTTACGAGCGGAACAGCCATGTTGCGAACCGACCAGATTCTTTCGACGATCGAAATGCTGCACGCCGAACATCTCGACGTGCGGGCGGTGACGTTGGCCTTGAACATCGAAGATTGTGCCGCGCCCAATGCCGACCATTTGTGTCGCAAGCTGTATTCGAAGATCACCAGTCGCGCCAGTCGGCTGGTCGAAGTGTGCGACCAGGTAGGTTCGAAATACGGGATTCCGGTGATCAACAAGCGGTTGGCGATTTCGCCCGCCTCGACCGTTCTGGCCGGACACGGCCGGGCGGCGGCGCTGCAAGTGGCACAAACATTGGACGAAGCGGCGGCCAAATGCGGCGTCGATTTCGTCGGCGGATTCACCGCCTTGGTGCAAAAGGGCATTTCGCAGGGCGACCAGGTCGTCATCGACAGCCTGCCGCAAGTCCTTTCGCAAACGAAGAAGGTTTGCGCCTCGGTGAACGTGGCGACGCGTCGGGCCGGTATCAACATGGACGCCGTCCGCCGAATGGGCGAGGTCATCGTCGAGACCGCCGCCGCCACCGCCGATCAAAAAGGATTCGGCTGCGCCAAGTTGGTCGTGTTTGCGAACATTCCCGAAGACAACCCCTTCATGGCCGGGGCCTACATGGGCGCCGGAGAACCCGAGGCGACCGTCAATATCGGGGTTTCGGGCCCCGGGGTGGTGTGCAGCGCGTTGCGACGACGCCTTGAACGCGGC
Organism: uncultured Planctomycetaceae bacterium; assembly: GCA_964454655.1. GTDB lineage: Bacteria > Planctomycetota > Planctomycetia > Pirellulales > Thermoguttaceae > CAYVVR01. The sequence goes on from CAYVVR010000158.1 coordinate 5,553, forward strand.
GATCCGGTGACATTGGGAGACTTGGCGGAAGAAATCAAGATCACCAGTTTTCGCGTGACCCGCGTGGGCGAGTTGATCGGCCGTGAGGTGGCCGCCGAACTAGGACTGGCCTTCGGCATCGTCGATTTGTCGTTGGCACCGACGCCGCAGATCGGCGACAGCGTCGGCGAGATCCTCAAGACGCTCGGCATCGAGAACATTGGTGCGCCGGGGTCGACGGCCGCTGTCGCCATGCTCAACGATGCCGTGAAGAAAGGTGGATTGTTCGCGTCGAGTTCGGTCGGCGGACTGAGCGGTGCGTTCATTCCCGTGAGCGAAGATTCGGCGTTGGCCGACGCCGTGGCTCAACATCACTTGTCACTCGAGAAACTCGAGGCGATGACGTCGGTCTGTTCGGTCGGGTTGGATATGGTGCTCATCCCCGGCGATACTTCGGCCGAAACGATCGCCGCGATCATCGCCGACGAGATGGCCATCGGGGTCATCAACGACAAGACGACCGCCTGCCGGTTGATTCCGGTTCCCGGTGCGAAGGCGGGCGAGATCGTCGATTTCGGCGGATTGTTCGGGCGGGCGCCGATCATCGAGCTTCGCAACAACGGTGCGGGCGACGCGTTCGTCCGCTTCGGCGGTCGCATTCCCGCCCCCTTGCAGTCGCTCAAGAATTGACGGCATCGAAGCTGCGAGGGAGGGCACGTCTTGCTTCTCGGGAACGAGCTGAACGTACCATTCTTTGGGCTGTTCCTCGGGCGGTTCGGGGAGACTCAACGGGTTCGGCGTGAAGCCGACGATCAAGAATGCCAAGGTCGCCCACCCCAGGATCGTCCGCCCCCGACCGAGCGGAACGTAGTCGTTGCAAGTCGGCGGATGCGTCGGCCCCATCCACATCAGCAAGAAGAGCATCAGCAGCCATCCCCAAAGCCCGAACAAGACGACGGCCGCGGTGGCGCCCCACAAGATGGCCATCGCCACGGCGTGGGCCCGGCGCCGCAGTAGGGCGTAGAGGATGTGGCCCCCGTCGAGTTGGCCGATGGGAAACAAATTCAAAGCGGTGATCAACAACCCCACCCATCCGGCGAACCCCAAGGGGCCGATGTACAACTCGTAGCCTGCCGGCAGCGGACCGTGGATCAACCGGGCCAGAATCTTGAACAAGAGCGGTTCGCCGAGTTCGAAGCCGGCGCCGTGGTACACGCCGACTTTTGCGTTGTAAATGCCGATCACGGTGAAAATCAGCGTGGGAACCAGCCCGGCCAACGGTCCCGATATGCCGATGTCGAACAAGGCTTTGCGGTCGGGTATCCGCGAATCCATCCCGATCACCGCTCCCAGGGTACCGATCGGGGTAAACGGCATCGGCAGGAAGATCGGATAGCTCGAATAGACGCCGTATCGCCGCGTCTGGAGAAAATGTCCCATCTCGTGGCACAGCAAGATGAACATCACCGCCGCCGAGTAGACGGCACCGTAGTACGGATCGAATCCGCCGAAGGTGATTCCCGATCCGGCGACGAATGTGCTCAAACACGTGGCTACGAACAAAATCACCGGTAGCATCAACCGCCGCTTGGGGCGTTGCGGAGGTCGCTGCGGTTCGACGAGTTCGGCGGCGATGATTTCGTCGTCTTCATCGAGCGGTTTCATCCGGAAATCGGACCCGAGAATCATCGGTCGCGGCAACGGCGGCGGGCCACCGGTCGGGCCCTCCGGCGAAGGCAGATGGTCGGGTTCGAGGGGAGACTGCGGACGATCCATCGACATGCTCGCGTGCTTACGTGTACGTTCCGAACGAAAAAATGTCTTGCAGAGCCGCCCGGTGCGGCAACCGCCGCCGGGGGCTTCGTGCCGATTACCGACGAGTCAATTCATCGTAGCCCTCACCGCCGACAAGGCCAACCTCGACAGTAAAGTTTTGCTCGTCCGTAAGGGGCAACCTTCCCCTCTGTAGTGGTCTCGTCAAAGTTTTCGTGACCGAAGGGACCGTTTTATTTTCGGCCGCGATCGGCCGTTTGTCGGGCAGAAATCGCCTTGCACCGCGCGCAGGTGGTGTATGGTTGCTTGGACAACCATGACGCCCGAGGAGCGACCATTTTCTCGGCGGCGTCCTCACCCAATCGAACGACCTACCCGGCAACCGCCTGTTGCCGTTGCGGAAAGGACATCCGACCTTCACACGGGGATGAGACCATGCCGCGTATGGCAGCCGTTTTAGCCGTATTGGGGCTGACGGCGTTCTCGATCGGTTTCAACATCGTCCGCTATCCTGCCGTGCGCGACACGGCGGCGAAGCTGGCCGATGCCGCGCCCCGTAGCGAAGCGTCACCGGTTACGGAACCGACCGACACCGAAGCGGTGGAAACGCTTGCCGACAAGACAGCCGAGGGTACGAACGATCGGCAAACGGACGGTAACGCCGGGCCGGAACACTCCGCCGTCACGAATGCCGCAGATGACGCGGGCACGCCGTTGGTCTCGTACACGTGGGGGCCTTCCAACGACGAGGAACTCTCGACCGGCAGGCGGGCCGTCGAAGTGCAGCGGGTCGAAGCGCAGAAACCCGACCGCCCGATTCCCGATTCGGCCGCGACCGCCTGGAACGCCGAAGCGGCCGAGGA
>CAYVVR010000159.1:0-2582 GCA_964454655.1 uncultured Planctomycetaceae bacterium
CTTCCGCCGCACTGCTGACGACGTACACGCGATCGCCGTCGACGGTCGGAGACGAGCACACGCCGCAGTTTTGCAGCACGAAGTGATGTTCGGCCGGTAAGTCGTGTGTGCGTTTGGGAATCGCAAGCTGCCAAAGCATCGAACCGTCTTCCTCGTCGAGACACATCAACACGCCCACGTGCCGCGACGAGAACCGATCGTCGTCCAACGCCTGGCCGTTGGTGCCCACGTACACGCGTCCGTCGCAGACGGTCGGATTTCCATACACGTTCGTTCCCAGTTTGGCCATCCAACGCACGTTGCCCGGCGCGTCGTCGGTACCACGATCGATCGTAACGGGCAGCCCCGCTTCCCGACTCACCATGTTCCGAACGGAAGCGCCGCCCCATTGCGGCCAATCGGCGGCCGCGGCGGACGACACGAAAAACAGACAAGCAAGACACCAGCCGGCCAAGGTGGAAATGTTGCGGAATGTAGGCATGGGCGGGACTCCGTGCGGAAGGGCAGGCGGATGATCGGTCGCAAACGCCCGGCACGTGCATCGCAAGCACGGGGCGTTTGCTCGTCGAACCGCGGCCATTATAGTCGCACGCAGCGCTCGCCACACGATTTCGACGGCACCGCCGGCCCGCTTCGCGCGCGGCCGTTTCGCCCTTTTTGCGCCCAATCGAGAACTTAACGCCGAAAAAACTTCAGAATTCGGCGTTTCCGGGCGTTCGCGGGAAGGGAATCACGTCGCGAATGTTCCCCATGCCGGTGATGAACTGAACCGCCCGTTCGAGCCCCAACCCGAACCCCGAATGCGGCACCGTTCCGAACCGCCGCAAGTCGAGATACCACCAGTAATCGTCGCGGTTCAGCCCTTGCTCGTCCATGCGGCTTTCGAGCACGTCGAGCCGTTCTTCGCGTTGGCTGCCGCCGATGATTTCCCCTACCTGCGGCACGAGTACGTCCATCGCTCGGACGGTCTTCTCGTCGTCGTTCAACCGCATGTAAAACGGTTTGATCGTTCGGGGATAATCGAACAGGATGACCGGCTTACGGAAGTGTTTCTCGGTCAGGTAGCGTTCGTGTTCCGATTGGAGATCGTTGCCCCAAGCGACGGGGAACTCGAACGACTCGCCCGACTTCTCGAGGATCGCGATCGCCTCGGTGTACGGCAGGCGGACGAATTCGCTATCGACCACACCTTGCAACGTTTCGATGATTCCCTTGGCGATCCACCGATCGAAGAACTGCATATCCTCTTCGCATTGCGCGAGCACGTCGCCCAAGATGCGTTTGAGGAACCGCTCGGCGAGATCCATGTTGTCGGTCAGCTCGAAAAAGGCGGCCTCGGGCTCGACCATCCAGAACTCGGCCAGGTGACGCGTGGTATTCGAGTTTTCGGCCCGAAAGGTAGGCCCAAACGTGTACACTTTGCCCAAGGCGCACGCGTACGTCTCGGCTTCGAGCTGGCCGCTGACGGTCAAGTACGTCGGCTTGCCGAAGAAGTCCTCTTCGCCTTCGGGAATCGGTTTGCCGGGCTCGAGCGTCGTTACGCGGAACATCGCGCCGGCGCCTTCGCAGTCGCTGGCGGTGATGATCGGCGTGTGCACGTAATAGAATCCTTCCTCTTGGAAGAACTGGTGGATGCTGCGGCAAACGGTGTTCCGCACGCGGCACACGGCCCCGAACGTGTTCGTCCGCGGCCGCAGGTGCGCGATCGTCCGCAAGAACTCGAACGAGTGGCGTTTCTTCTGGAGCGGAAACTTTTCAGGATCGGCCGCACCGTACACGTGTACCCGCGAGGCCAAGACTTCCGTTTCTTGCCCCTTGCCGGGCGATTCGCGGACCGTTCCTTCGACGGCCAGGCTCGCGCCGGTCGTCAAGTGCTTGATTTCCGACTCGTAGTTTTCGAGCGAGGCTTCCGCGATGATCTGAATATTGCCCAGGCAACTACCGTCGTTCAGCTCCAAGAAGCTGAATCCGCCCTTCGAGTCGCGGCGTGTGCGCAGCCATCCTTGCAACAACACCTCGCGGCCGATCGCCTCTTTTTTTCTGGCCTGGGCAACCGAGATTTTTTCCATCGACACATCTCCCGGATCACGCGGGCGAACTCGCCTTTTCCGATCACGGCCGGAGCCGGACGCGCACCTGCCGATCGCCCTAGTCGCCTTGCGCAGCCAACCAACGCTCGGCATCGAGTGCCGCCATGCAACCGCTGCCCGCCGCGGTGATCGCCTGCCGGTAGTAGTCGTCGGCCACGTCGCCGGCGGCAAACACGCCCTCGACACTGGTATTCGAGCGGAAAGGCACGGGCCGGACGATATAGCCCTTTTCATCCAGTTCGAGCTTTCCTTTGAGGAAGTCGGTGTTCGGTGTGTGCCCGATCGCCAGGAAGAACCCGCTGACCTCGATGGTCAGGTCGTCCTCGCCGACGGTACTCTTCAGCCGCACGCCGGTGACGCCGTTTTCATCGTCGCCGAGCACTTCGTCGACCGTGCGGTTCCAAAGGATTTCGATCTTCGGATGATCGATCGCCCGTTGCGCCATGATCTTCGACGCCCGCAACTGATCGCGACGATGGATCATGTAGACCC
>CAYVVR010000159.1:2592-7807 GCA_964454655.1 uncultured Planctomycetaceae bacterium
CTTGTTGCGGAATCGCGGCAAGGCCCCGTCGCAGACGGCGCACGCGCTGACGCCTTTGTTCTTGAAGCGTTCTTCCGAAGGCAGCCCCAAGTAGTTCGCCCGGGCGCCGGTGGCCACGATGACCGCCTTGGCCTCGTAGGTGTTCCCGTCGGAAGCCTTGAGCTTGAACGGCCGATTTTCGAAATCGACTTCGACGACGTCCTCGGTAATCACCCGCGTGCCGAAGTTGATCGCCTGCTGCCGCATCAGTTCCATCAGCTCGGGACCGCTGACGCCTTCCTTCTGGTGCGGGGGCATCATCATGCGGCGGTTTTCGTCGATTGCATCGTCGAGGTACGCTTCGAGGTTCCCTTTGGGAAAGCCGGGAAAGTTCTCCACTTCGGTCGTCAATGCAAGTTGCCCCAAAGGCAACGTGCCTTTCTGTTGGTTTTCGGCGGTGACGGCTCCCTCGAACACGAGCGGTTCGAGCGCCGCGCGGGCGCAGTAGATCGCCGCCGTCCAACCGGCCGGTCCGCTGCCGATGATGATCACGTTTTCGGCCACGATGACATACTCCTTGGATGCCTTCCCCGTCGGGATGATCGAAAGTCGATTCCGGAAAGAGTCATTATAGGGCGCGGGCGGGGAGCGTCCACCGATCGGTTGCCGCAGACGCCGAATCGAGCTATCGTAAGGGCGCGGCTATCGTTACGATCCCTTGCGCGAGAACCGGAACCGCCCGCCGAGGCACCGTCCGGCTCGCGTCTCGTCGGCTCTGCGACAGGCAACTCCTCATAAGGGGGAAATCCATGACTGATAACGTAGCATTGGTCGTCGTCGTCGCCATCGCTTGCTTGGGGTTGGCTTACTTGACCTACGGACGTTTTCTCGCCCGCCGACTCTTCCGGTTCGATCCGAATCGCCCCACGCCCGCCCACACGATGCAAGACGGGATCGATTACGTCCCGACGCGACTGCCGGTCTTGTTCGGCCACCATTTCGCCAGCATCGCCGGGCTGGGACCGATTTTGGGCCCGGCCATCGCCGTCATTTGGGGCTGGGTGCCGGCCGTCATTTGGGTCGTGCTGGGGTGTATCTTCATCGGAGCCTTGCACGACATGGGCGCCTTGGCGATCAGTATGCGTCATGAAGGACGCTCGGTGGGCGAAGTCGCCTGCCACGTCATCAGCACCCGGGCGCGAATTCTGTCGCTGTTGATCATCTTCTTTCTCATGGCGTTGGCGATGGGGGCGTTTTGCAACGCCATCGCAAGCCTGTTCGTGAACTTCAATCCCGACGCAATCATCCCGTCGTTCGGCCTGATCGCCGTGGCCGTCGTGGTCGGCTTCCTCGTCTATCGGTTCAAAGCCCCCTTGGGACTCACCACCGGCGTCGCTTTGCTCGTCTTCGCAGGATTGATCTTATGGGGCGTCGAACAACCGGTGCCGTCGTACGAATGGTTCTCTTCACCCGAAACGCGGCAGGCCCTCGAAGCGGCCAAGCAGGCCCCGGCCGCAGAAGGCGGCCCCACGTTCGAGAAGCCCTACGGCGCCGCGGCCGCGATCGAATACCTCACGGCGGCCGGTAACACCCAAGCCGTCGAAGACTTGGGATCGCCGAAAGACACGAACACGGCGTTAGGAAAAGCCAACCTGGCCTGGATCGTGGGCTTGCTGGTGTACGCGTTCTTCGCCTCGGTGCTGCCGGTGTGGCTGCTGCTTCAACCGCGGGACTATATCAACAGCTTCCAGTTGTACTTTGCGTTGTTGACGCTATCGATCGGGCTGGTGATCGCCGCCGTGGCGGGCGCGCCCGAGGTCCATATCGACGCACCGGCCTTCCGTCCGAACGTGACCAACGCCCCGCCGATGCTTCCCATTCTGTTCGTGACGATCGCCTGCGGGGCCGTCAGCGGATTCCATGCCCTCGTCTCCAGCGGCACGACCGTCAAGCAACTCAATCGTGAGACCGACGCCCTACCGATCGGCTACGGTGCCATGCTCGTCGAAGGCGTGCTGGCCATCTTGGTGATTGCCGCCTGCATCGCGGGGCTCGGTGCGGCCGCCTGGGGTGAAGGCGGATTGTACGCCGACTGGAAGGCCATCGGCGGCGGGCTGGGGGTCAAGCTGAGCGCGGTCGTTCAAGGCGGCGCCGCCTTCCTGACCCACGTGGGCATCCCCATGCGAATCGGCACGACGTTGCTTGCCGTGACCATCACCGCCTTCGCCATGACCACGCTCGACTCGGCAACACGCCTGTTGCGTTTCAACGTCGAAGAGTTGTGCCGGTCGCTGAAGCTGAACTTCCTCGCCAACCGCTATTTCGGTTCGCTGGCGGCAGTGCTGGCGATCGCCTTCTTCGCGCTCACCCCCAACGGGGCGACCCTGTGGACGCTGTTCGGCTCGACGAACCAACTTCTCGCCGGTTTGACGCTGTTGACCGTCAGCCTGTACCTGTACCAGCGCAACCGGCCGGTCGTCTACACAGTCGCCCCGATGGTTTTGATGCTGGTGATGGCCGTATGGGCGATGAGCCTGAAATTGATCGAGTTCATCCGAAAAGGCGACACGCCGATGATCGTCGTCACCGTCACGGTGATGTTCATTGCCGCGTGGTTGGTGATCGAGGCGGTCTTGGCCTTCCGCCGCGGCCGGAACACCCCCGACGAACAGGAAGAATCTGCATCGACGGCGGAGCCTGCCGAGGTCGCCGCCGACGCCTGAACGCGCTTGACGAAAATCGGCCGAATGCGGTGCGGACCGCTTCGCGCACCACGTTCGGCCGTGTGGATCGATTACAGAACCCGACTTTGCCCGACGAATCGCCTATTCGTCGGCCCCCTTTTCGGCGACCGTTTCGAGCCGGGCCAGCAATTCGGCGACCTTGATCTGGACCTCGGTGTTCTGAGCCACGACGATGCACGTCCGTCCGCGGATAACGGCCACCGCCGACGAACCCATGCCGCCCATGGTATCCCAGCTCGTCGGTTCGACGGTCGCAAACAACAGGTCCAGCAGGCCGCTTGCCGCATCGTACGCAGGGCAGGCGCCGATTTCTGGACTGGGAACCGCCCCAAACGCTCCACCACCTTGATTCTCCTCAGCGCCCATGCCCGGAGCAGCGGCCATGCCCGGAATGGAAGGACCGCGCGTACTGTACCCGCCGCCGTACGAGCTGAGGATGGGGCTATCACCCGCAAGCGACGTCACGTCGAAGACCATCACTAGGCGGTTCGGCGCCGCCGCTTCCGGGGTCGTGATCACCAAGCAGCCGTCTTCAACACAGAACGTCAAATCGTGACGTTCCAGCATGGTCTTCAGCGCCGATTTCAACAAGAGACCGTTCGCCCGCACGGTCACCGGCACCGACGGGTCGAGTCCGACATCCGACAACGCCGTTTCGTCGATCACCACGTCGCAATCGACATTTTCGGCCAGATAAGCTACCGCCTCTTCCAGCGGGGTTTCCTGAAAATCGAACGTCACCGGCTGGAACAACGCCTTCCACACTTTGGCCTCGGACGACGAGGCACTTTGCAGCAGATAGGCAAGTTGTCGTTGTTCGATCGCCGAGGGTTTCGCCGTCGCCGTTTCGGTCTTTTCAGCCGAAGCGACGGCGGCAAACGACACGACCGAGATCGCCGCGACAAGCAGCCCCATAAGCCATCGAGAATGTGTCGGCCCGCGCATGATAGATCCTCCTGCACGTCGGTCACAAAGATACAGCCCTAAAGCGGCCTCCCCCGTTCTGGAGACCGATCGTCTCATCCACGGCAGTGTCGAGAGGACGTTTGCACCGAAAGCCGTACGCAACGCCGTGCGTCATCGTCGACGTTCCGTCCCCTACGCGTTCCGGGCATTTCAATCTTCGCAAAAGCCGCAAGCCCTCACTTTGGCGCACCCGACAAAACCGGGCTCCCGCCGGTGGTCCTATCGGTCTCCACCGTTGCGAGGAACTGGAACTGTCGGAACGACACATCCAGGCGAAGACCGGCCGCGTCGTCTTGCTCGAAACGGCCGCCGTTCCGCATAGGAAACGCCCCGCGATCGACACAAACACGCAATGCCGTAAGAAAACAATTGCCGATAAGATCCTGTCCCCGTCGCGCCGATCGCCAAAAATAAAGATAAGAAAAATAAAGACCGGCAATCACCAGCGTATATATTGTACGGCCGCCCCTGGGCGAGCATCAACATCTTTTTGAGAATTTTGTAAGCTGCCGCCGGCAACGATGCAGCCCTATCGGCGAAGTGCGCGTTGCATTGCAGCCCCCATATCGGCGGGGCTTTCAGCGACCTCGATCCCCGCGGCCTGAAGCGCGGCGATCTTGTCGGCGGCGGTTCCCTTTCCCCCGGTAATGACGGCCCCGGCGTGCCCCATGCGTTTCCCCGGCGGTGCCGTCCGCCCGGCAATAAAGGCAGCCACCGGCTTGGGGAAATTTTCTTTGATGAATGCGGCGGCTTCCTCTTCGGCGGTCCCCCCGATCTCACCGATCATCAACACGCCTTCGGTCTGCGGATCGTCGGCAAACAGTTTGAGCAGGTCGATGAAGGTCGAACCGACGATCGGGTCGCCGCCCAAACCGACGCACGTCGATTGCCCCAGTCCCAAGTTCGTCAGTTGCCATACGGCCTCGTAGGTCAACGTTCCCGAGCGACTGATGACGCCGATGGAACCTTTCTTGTGGATGTAGCCGGGCATGATACCGATTTTGCATTCTTCGGGCGTGATGATGCCCGGGCAGTTCGGTCCGATCAACCGCGCCCCGGCATGTTTCACCTTGCTGATCGCCCTTGCCATGTCGAGGACGGGAATTCCTTCGGTGATGGCGACGATCACGCGAATACCGGCGTCGGCGGCTTCTTCGATCGCATCGGCGGCAAAGGGAGGCGGCACGAAGATCATCGTGGCGTCGGCTCCGGTTTGCTCGACGGCCTCGGCCACGGTGTCGAACACGGGGATTCCCTCCATATCGCTCCCGCCTTTGCCGGGCGTTACACCGCCGACGATATTCGTTCCATATTCACGACAATGTCGCGTATGAAACCATCCCGCCTTGCCCGTGATCCCCTGGCAAAGAACCTTCGTATTCGCGTCGACAAGAATGCTCATGCTTGGCTTCCACGTCGTTTCGTTGATGGATGAATCGTCCGGCGGATCGCGTTCCACCGATTCACTTACCCGGCGGCTGCGACGACTTTTTGCGCGGCGTCGGTGAGATCGTCGGCGGTGATGA
>CAYVVR010000159.1:7817-8158 GCA_964454655.1 uncultured Planctomycetaceae bacterium
ATCTCGAGACCGCTTTGGGCGAGGATTCGCTTGCCCTCGTCGACCTCCGTCCCTTCCAGGCGGACGACCAGCGGCACGTGAAAACCGACCGACTTATAGGCCGCGGTGATCGCCTCGGCGATGGTCGTGCAACGCATGATGCCGCCGAAGATGTTCACCAGCACGGCTTTGACGTTTTCATCTTCCAGCAAGATTCGGAAGGCCTCGGTGACCTGTTCGACGTCGGCACCGCCGCCCACGTCGAGGAAGTTGGCCGGTTCGCCGCCGTGCAGTTTGATCAGGTCCATCGTGCTCATGGCCAATCCCGCCCCGTTGACCAGGCAGCCGATGTTTCCATCGAG
>CAYVVR010000160.1:0-8132 GCA_964454655.1 uncultured Planctomycetaceae bacterium
CTTTTCGAGCAACTCATCGACCGGCGAGTAATTCCTTACTATCTCCATCAACTCGATCGCGTTTCAGGGGCCGCCCATTTCGAAACCAGCGACGAGATGGGGCGTTCGATCGTAGACGAGTTGCGGCGGCGATTGCCCGGTTACGCCGTGCCGCGGTTCGTCCGCGAAGTCCCCGGTGCCGAGTCGAAGTCGCCGTTGGCGTGAAAAGCTTTCACCCACGCTCGACTTCGATCATGTGCAACGTCGCCGAACCGTGTCGGGGAACGAGTTCGACGATTCCCCCGGCCTTTTGCAGATCGGCAGCGGCGAGCGTCCAACGCGGTCGTATCCATCGGCCGCTTCCTTTGCCGCTGAACGCGAACGTCTTACCGCCGCATCGCAATTGTGCGTTCAAGTCGGGCGTGTCGAGCACGACGACGTTCACCGTTGCGGTGTCGGTCAACGAATCGACAAACCGTCGATCGATCGCAACACGCACGACCTCGCCTGCACGAAACACCTTGGCGAACGCGCCGAAGCGTTCTTCGTCGGGGCCCTGGTTGAACGCCCGAGCCCCCGCCGCCGAATCGGCAGACGTGCGTGCCAAGAAGTCATAATTTCCGGTAAAGATGTTCAGCCGACGCGTCTTCTCGGGGATGCCGTTTTCGGCCCGCACGACGTCGTTTTCGCGGAAAGCGACCCAAGCTCCCGGACTATGTTCCGGATCGGCATGATAGCCGACGTACTTTTCGGCGAATCGCACGGCCGCCAGAAACTCCCGTTGTAACGCGGCGTCTTCGACGCGGACGCCGCCGGCGGCATAGGTACCGTCGATCGCAACGCGCAAATCGGTCGCGTACAAAGCCAGATACGACACTCCGCAATGTAGATCGAACAAGATTCGCCAGTAAAACCATTGGGCGGGGCTGCACCAGCGAGAATCCGTCTGTCCGCCGTGGTGCCCCCAAGCGGAAGCCCAGGGTTCGGCATAGGCGGTCGTCATTCCCGACCGGCAGTCGCGGTAGAACCGCAGGTATTTCTTCTCGGCCCATCCCGCCCGCGGCTCGACTTCGCTGGAGGTATGAAACCAGCTCAACGTGCCGGTTTCGAACAAGCGGCGGTATTTCGACTCCAACGAATCGGAAATCGTATTGCGGACGAAGATTCGCGCTCGGTTCCGAAACGTCTCGACGTACGTATCGACGACCGCCGTCACGTAGGCTTCGTCGATCTCCTTGGTCCAATCGACGGCGCCGGCTCGTTCACAACCGGGAGGAATCGTCCAGCGCTCGGCCGAGGCGTATTCTTTCGGAACGTGGTGGTGTTCCGTCCCCAAGGCGTTGAAGTTCATCCGAATGCCCAGCAACCGATCGCCGTGCGGCACTTCTTCTAGATATTCCCCCAGCGCGCGAATCATCGCCAGGTACGCGTCGCGGTGCGCCGGATGCCAATACATCAGCGTTACCGGATCGTTGATTTGGACGGAAAGCCGCTCCTTCAGGTAAGGAACGCGAGTGTACAGCCATTGGGGCTTGCGGTTACCGTTGACTTGCAGCGTCGTATACAATCCGCGCCGGGCAAAGTCGGCCAGATCGGCACCGATCCGCTCGAAGGCGTACCGGCCGGGTTCCGGTTCGACCTCGGCCCATTGCAGCACGATCTGGCCGCCCCGGACGTACGGCTGTTCGAGGTACGTCGCAGCCCGCTCGTCGCGAGGATACCAGATCACGTAGATACCGGCCTTCGGATCGCGGGCCGCAGCAACACCGGAGGTCGCCGATCTTTCTTCCGCCGGCAACAAAGGCCGATCGTACAGGCCGAGCCCTCCTGCCGAAGCTGCAAGCGAGGCACCCGCCCAGAGGAACGTCCGTCGATCACAGTGCGCCATTTCGATATTCCCTTGGATAAGTCCGCTGAAGGTGTGTTCAGCGTTTCCGCACGTATCGCGGCGGCACCATTTGGGCGTCGAGATCGTCCAAGATCGTCTTCAGGTGTTCCACGACCTCGGGACGGCTCTCCGACAAGTCGTTCGTTTCGCCGATATCGGCGGCCAAATCGAACAACTGGAATCGCGGCGTCCCTTTGCCCCATTCCCGTTGGCGAACGAGCTTCCAATCGCGGTGCCGCAAGGCGATGTTTTCACCGTAGCGCCAATACAACGTTTCGTGCGGCCGTCCCTCGGCTCGCCCTCGCAAGTACGGCAACAAGTCGACACCGTCGAACGCCCGGTCGTCGGGCGTGTCGATCCCGGCCGCTGCCAGGGCCGTCGGCACGATGTCGGTCGAGATCACCGGCTGCGTGTAGACCGTTCCTTCCGGCAATGCCCCCTTCCAACGCACGACGAAGGGAATGCGGATACCGCCCTCCCACAATTGGCCCTTGCCGCCGCGAAGCGGATCGTTGCGAGACGTCAGTTCTTTCGTAGGGCCGCCGTTGTCGCTGAGCAAGACGACCAACGTCCGCTCGTCGAGTCCCGATTCGGCGAGCGTGCGCATCACGTCGCCGATTCCCGCATCGAGCGAACCCATCATCGCCGCAAAGACACGACGGTGCGGGTCTTCGACGTCGGCATACTTTTCGATCCAATCGGGCGTCGCCTGCATCGGGCTGTGGCAAGCGTTGTACGCCAAGTACAGGAAGAATGGTCGGTCGGCGTGCTGCCGTATGAACGCGCACGCCTCGCGGGAAAATGCTTCGGTCAGGTACTCGAATCGCTCGACCACAGTCGTTCCGCGAAGCAACGGATTGTGGTCGTTGTACGGCGGCTCGACCGGCCGAAAGTGGTTCACGATCGACGCGACGTCGTCGGGAACGTAGTAGTGGCCTTCGTGCAAAAAGCCGAAAAAGACGTCGAAGCCTCGCTTCTGCGGATGGTACGCGGGCACACCGCCCAAATGCCACTTGCCGATGCAAGCGGTCGCGTATCCGGCCGCCCCCAGGTAGTCGGCAAGCGTCCGTTCCTCGAGCGGCAACCCCGCCTCGGGCACGAGATTCCCTTCGCCGACCGGGTTCAGTTCATGGCCGAACCGCGTTTGATAACGCCCGGTCATCAAGCCTGCACGGGATGGACTGCAATACGGCGCCGTCACGTACCCTTGCGTGAACCGAACCCCTTCAGCGGCCAATCGATCGCTGTACGGCGTGCGATAGTCGGTCGCCCCTTGAAAACCGAACTCGGCGTAGCCGATGTCGTCCACCACAATGACGACCACGTTCGGACGATTGACCTTCGGCTGCGTTTCTCCGGCAATGGCCGATACGCCGCAAACCAAAACGAAAACGACCGACATGCGACACCAAAGCGACATGCAGCTTCTCCCCCGTTGCAAGCCTCCGGCCCAGGCGAGCCGCCGTCCTAAAACGCGTTCGACGCGCGCCTTACTTCCCTAACCGCTGAAGCACGATCGGCTCTTGCCATTGCACGCACGGAGGCCGATCGGGATCGACCAGCAGGCGTTGCTGATCGGCGTTCAAGTCGCCGAGTACGATCGATCGATTGTCTTTGTCATGCTTCGCGGGAAGCCGACCTTGCTCGACCAACGGAGCAATTCGCTCGTAGTCGGGCACCCAGCAGACCACCCGATCGTCGTCCTTCTTCAATTGCACCCACAAGTACCTGGACGACTCGGGGTCATACAAATTCGCGAAGACGGTATCGCCGGTTTTCCGGATCGAACAGGCGATCGTCGACAATTTGAACTTTCCGTCTTCTTCGCTGATCGAGGCCAACTCCAGCTCGCCCGCCTCGGCGTTTGTGACCCGGGCCGTCATCACCCCGGCCGAGCCGACGATCTGCCAGGTTCCTTCCCATTCGTCAGCCTGAAGCGAAACCGGCTCGAGACCGATCGGCTTCGACGAATGGACCTGGGAGCATCCGCTCGCCAAAGCCGCGACGATCACGCCGACCACCACCGTCATCGACAATCGTTTCATGGCCCGCCTCCTTCGAAGTTCGACACGTGCAACTCGAAACCTCTTTATTCGCACCGTGGAGGTCCGGCCGAACGACCGTCCGATCGAAAGCGGTCAATCGCCGGCGACCTCCAGGAACAACGCATCCAAGGGAGGCAACGTCACGGTCGCACCAACCGGCTGCCCATTGTTCGTTTCCGTATCCTGTCCCCGTGTTCCGGTAATTCGTCGGTAACGCACCCCCGGCGAGATCGCTTCCAGGTCGAACACGACCGGATGCAGCGACGGATTCGCCAGCACGATTCCGTGTTCGAACCGCCGGTATCGTGCATCGGGCGCCGCATGCAGCGACATGTCGTGAATGACGACCTTTTCGTTGCCCTCGAAAGCCATTTCCAACGCATACGTTCCCGGCTTCAAACCGCGGAAATAGAATCCCGAGGTGAAGGGCGTTCGCCCCACCCACGCACCATGCTCGGCCGACCGTGGCGGCAGACGCACGGGCGCCGACTCGCCCACCCACACATCGCCCCAATACGCGTGGTCGGTCGTCGCGTTGTCGTTCGGCCCGACATCGGCGATGAACCGTAACTCGTACGCTTGCGCCTCTTTCGAAACCTCGAGCTTCGTATCGAGCGGGATGTCGTGCACTTCCCATCGCGAGGCGATCTGGTTCTGTTCGAAGATGACGATCGGCGGCCCGAGCGACACTCGGTCCTTTCCCGAGTGGATAGCCCGGGCCTCGACGCGGAAAACGACGCCGTCGCTTCGCCCCGGCGCCCGGTCGCCCATTCCCGTCGCGAAGTGAAGCCGAACGCCTTCTCGCATGAAAACGGTCGTCTTCCACCATACGCAGCCCTTCTTGGTCTTGTACGGCGGATGGGCCGCGAAAGCGGGCAACGTCTTTCCGCCCAACGTCGTCGGCCCCGCCCAACGCAGCGAAGCCCCGCTGTCGCGATCCAACGGCTTCGGCGGTTCTCCCCGCAACTGCATCCCCGCCGAGAACAACGTCTCGGGCCGCATCAGGTCGTTCGGCGAACGCAAGCGTACTTTCACGTAGCGGGCCATCGACGCCGGATACCCATCGAGCGGATCGGACGAGGCGGTCATCTGAAAGTACAGGTCTTCACCGTCGATCGGGATCGTGATCGAGCGTTTGATTTCCTCGGCGCCGTCGCTGCCGCGCAGCTCCATCGGGTACGTGACGGCCATCATGCCCTTCCGTCCAGCCTGTTTGAGGCCGGCCAACAAATCCGGTGCCTCGACGGCGAGCGTCTTGGCGGGCCCGAGCGGCTTACCCAGCCAGCCCAGTCGCCGCTCCTTTCCTGCCCAAAACTCGTCCCACACGGCGATGGGAAACTCCGAATCGCCGCGCGGCGGTACGTAGGAAAAGCAGATCGCCGCATCGGTGAACATGGCCGCGGCGAACGAAAGCCGGTGTCGCCCCCAAGGCAACTTCGGGTTGTAGTGTTCCCCCGGATTCTCGCCGGGCGCGATGAACTTGTGGTTGATGTAGTTGAACACCGGTTCGCGCGAAAAAGCCGCCCAATAGGCATGCCGATTCAAGGCGCCGGACCAGTCCTCGATGTCGTGGTCCGACAAATGGGGAAACCCTTCGCTCTCGATCCCGTTGAGAATACCAAAGCCTCGCTGGCCTTTGTCTTGCTGCTGGCCGTCGGCCATGATGAGCTTGTCGTCGCCCATCCGCCGTCGAAGTTCTTCAAGGAACCGGATAACCCCCAAGCCGTACAGATTCACCCCGTCGATGATGCCGTCGTCGGCGACGCCGTCGGCGTTGCAATCCAGTCCTCCGCCGCGGCGAAAAGCCAGCACGTCGAACTCCAGGCCGTCGAAAGCGGCCAATTCGCCGCCGGGCGCAAATCGATCGGCCACGTCTTTCGCATGAACCTGCCAGCAAGTGCGGCCTTGCGCATCCTTGGGACAACACGTCGCGTAGTTGTAGAACCACAACAGGTTCGATCGGCGTCCCCACGGTCCTTCGGTCGCGTGCGCTGCGGCGTAGGCCTTTCCGGCGGCAAACGCCCTGGGCTTCGTCCCGTAGCAACCTCGTCGCACGGTGATCGTCTTGTTTTCGACATCGACGGCAACCAGTTGGACCTGCTCGGCACGGAACCAATTCGGACGTCCGTTTTCATCCAGCTCGCACAACCCGACGTCGTCGTTCTTGTCGCGGTATCGCCCGATCTCGGTCCGGAACAACCGCGGATCGGCCACGCGGATCACCGTTTCGCCTTCCTCGGCGGGCACGTCGCTGAGGATGGTCGCCCCCACGCGGTACAGCCAATGCCCGGCGAAGAATTCATCCCGCTCGAACCGCGGATCCCGCGCGTTGCCGTTGTAATGCAACAGTACCGCCTGGTCGGGATGCTGCGTCTTGAAACGCGTGAAATACTCGATGTTGTCGGGAATCGTACCGGGAATTTCTTCGTCCAGCGCCTTGCCCATGATGCCCATCAAGCGGCTGAAACAGGCCTCCCACGTGTCGTACGGCATTCTCTTGCCGCGGGCGAACGATTCGGACTGGCGAAAGAAAAACACGCGGGGATAATCACCGGCGACAACCGGCAACTCTTTCGGCGGTCCAAATTCCGTCGACCACGCGTTCGAGGCGATCGGCAGAATCACCAATCCGAGCGAAAGGCAACCCCAAACCAAATCCCGTAAGCGCATGCGTGTCACCTCCGAAACGAATGGCTCGATCCATCTCCAACGACGACGCACCTTCCCCGCCGCATTGTAGCAATGGTGAGCCGGACGACGCAAACAAGACCGTCGTCCCCTCCCCGCTTCGAGCAACGAACAAGCGGCCGGCGTTCGAGGGCGAACCGGTCGCCCGTCCCCTTCTGCCGCATGCACGGCGACCGACGATGCGCGAAAAATAAGCCCCTCAAACCGCAAAGGTTCGAGGGGCGTCGCGTTCCGGGGATCGTCGGGATCCCGCTTATTTGTTGTTCATGCGGCACGTCCCGAAGCGGCCGCGGGCGGTCGCATCAGAACCAACCAAGCGCCGCCAAACTGTAGCGGACGGCAAGACCGGCCACCACCACGCTGACCATGCTCATCAACTTGATGAGGATGTTCAGGCTGGGACCGCTGGTGTCCTTGAAGGGATCGCCCACGGTGTCGCCGACGACGGCGGCCTTGTGGGCATCGGTTCCCTTTCCGCCGTGAGCACCGCGTTCGATGTACTTCTTGGCGTTGTCCCAGGTACCACCCGCGTTCGCCATGAACACGGCCATGCAGAACCCGGTCGCCAACGCACCCATCAGCAAGCCCAACACACCCGCCACGCCGAGCACCAAGGCCGTAGCCACGGGCGTCACCAACCCCAGGACCGACGGGACGATCATCTCGTATTGGGCCGCCTGTGTGCTGATCTTCACCGGCGTCGCATAGTCGGGCTTTTCGGTGCCCTCCATGATGCCGGGCTTCTCGCGGAACTGGCGTCGCACTTCTTCGACCATCTTGTTGGCGGCACGACCCACGGCCTTCATCGTCATCGCACAGAAGACGAACGCCGCCATCGCCCCCAACAACACCCCCACCAGAACCTTCGGGTTCATCAGGTGGGCTTCATAGTAATTGGCGAAATCGGGCATCGTGGCGCGATCGACCCGCACCAAGGCATCTTTGGTCTTGGTGAACTGGACCCGATCCTTCTGCAACGCCCCTTCGCCGACGGTCACCATTTCGAACATGTCTTCCGGCAGCTTGGCCGGACCGGCAGTCGCGTCGATTTTCGCCCAATCTTCGGCGATTTCGGGGTTCGCCACGAAGCTCGGGAAGACGAGATAACCGTAGATTTCTTTCTTGATGTCATCGCCTTCGCCCTCGGTGCGGACTTCGGCGACGAACTTGTCGCTCAGCTTGTAGAATCCGGCCTCATCGACCGATTCCATCGCCGAGTTGCCCCAACGCTCGAAGCCCATCCGGACCTCTTCGACGTACGCGGCCAGCAAGGCCAACGCGGTCAAAGCCGCCGAACCGATGGCGAATCCCTTTCCGGTCGCCGCCGTCGTGTTGCCCAAGCTGTCGAGGGCGTCGGTTCGTTCCCGAACCTGCGGTTCGAGTTCGGCCATCTCGGCGTTCCCACCGGCGTTGTCGGCGATCGGGCCGTACGCGTCGGTCGCCAGCGTGATGCCCAGCGTGCTGAGCATACCGACGGCCGCGATACCGACCCCGTACAATCCCATCGCAAACCAGCTTACATCGCTGAAGTG
>CAYVVR010000161.1:0-2200 GCA_964454655.1 uncultured Planctomycetaceae bacterium
CCCTTTGTCTTTGGCTTCGACGTAGGTCTTCGGGGCTTCGCTACCGGTCGCCGAAACGCTCACTAGGCCTTTGAGCCGCTCGGCAGCTTCCAACCGACGCGGGCCGCTGAATCGACTCACGAACTCGAAATATTTGCGGGCGGTACCTTTGGCCGCGCGGGCTCCGTCGGTGTCTTTCTTCTCGATCGATTTTGCATATGCCAATGCGATCTCACCGGCCAAGAAATAGACTTCGAGCCCGCTCGGCGTCGAACGGGCGTCACCCGGTACGGCATCTTCCCATTTGGCGACTTCTTCGAGCGCCTCGGTGTACTTCTTTTGCGCCCGATATTGCTCGAGCAGGTTGACCATCGCCTGGTTGAGAATCTGCTGATAGGCAGGCACGTTGCCGGGCAAGGTCAACGTTTCTTTGAAAATCGCAACCGCCTCGTCGTTCTTGCCGAGTTCTGCGGCCACGATTCCCTGGTACATGCGGGCGATCGGACCAGCGACGAAATTGTCGCCGAACGTCTCGTATACCTTCCCGTACTCGTCGTACGCTTGTTGGAGGAGATCTTTTCGCTTTTTAGCGTCAGTCGTGTATGTCTTCGCCAAGGCGAAGTCGACGCCGACAATCAACAATCGCGCCCGCGCGTATTCGTTTTCGGCTTCTTTCTTTTCGTCGAGCACACGCCGATCGGTCGAGGTCGCCGCCTTCTTGCGAATTTCGGCGACACGATCTCGCGACAGTTGGAGAAATTTTTCGAGATGCGGACGCCCTTTTTCAATTAACTTTCGCGCCTCATCCAACAGCGTCTTACGTTCGTCATCCGACTTCCCCTCTTCCTTCGATTGGGCGATTTTCAGCGTCGCATCTTCGATCGCCATTTGGCCGAGCAAGCTGTAGGCGTCGATCGCCGAAGGGTGCTTACTATTTTTCTGAATGAATCGCTCGAGGCGTGTCGCGGCTTCATCGCGTAGTTGCTGCCGGAAGGCCACGTCGCGCGTCGTTTTCGAATACTCCAGCAGCGCCTTACCGGCTTCGTAATCGACGACGGCCTTGAATTCGGCGGGACAACGAGGATCCTTAGCGGCGCGATCGAGAAAATCGACCACCGTATCGTAATAGCGAAGCTCTTTCAGGGCTTCGAGGAACGGCCTGAAATCGTCGGCAGCAAGGGCGGAACCTCCCCACTGTCCGACAATTGCCCAGATCAAACAAACGATCCACAAGCCCGGCAACCTGCTTCTCATGGCTGTCGCATTCCGTTCGTCAATCATGATTGGCTTGCACCTCGCGTCGGATACGCGATCGTCGACGCCGTCCCCTCAGCCCCCGGCCGGCCGCTTCTGCGAGAATTCGGCAACCGCCGTTCGCCGATTCGCTCGGCGCGCACACGGCGTCCCCATGTTCCGGTATCCTATTTCGGACCGAAAGCATACCCGAATCCGCCGTCGATGGCGAGCGTCGGAAAAGCTTTTCCGCAGTCGGACGAGTCATGCGCCGTCGGCGGCCGTGCCGGCCGCGTGTTATAAGTCTCTGCTCCGATCATCCGCGCCAAAGCCCCGGGGGAATTGCAGGCTACGCAGAAGGTGGCCTCTCTCACCTTGCCCCAGATTTCCCTGCTCGGCAGCTTCCACCAGGCGCCGTACCTACCGAATACGGGATCGGCCACGCCGCAGCGCGCGTCTTTGCCCCGCACCGGACTTTATCACCTTTCGTCAACATAATCGACGCACAAGCCCTCTGCAACAATGGACGCTCACCATTTCGAGCTACCCTTTCACTATTCAACCCACCACCCCCATCCTTCCACGCCTCGCTACAGCTTGCCGCTACGAATCGTCGCAAACGTGTAAAGGGGCCACCGAAACGTTTCGACAGCGGCTTCGACCACGGGTTAGAATGACGTATGGAAGAAGACGGCAACGTTTCCGATACACATCGCGAGGAACAAAGCGTGCTGGATTTTCGACCAAAAGACGGTTCGTCGGGCGGCTTTTCTCGATCCGAGAAACGACGGATCGCTTTGCTGGTGTTCCTCTTGGGCACGGTGATCTGGATGATGGTCGAAGCCCGCAAGCCCGAAAACTATCGGTGGCTGTGGGCCATGTTCGAACAGCCGGGCGCAAGCGATTCGGCCGAAGAAGGTACCGCATCTGAGGGCTCGGCCCCGATCGAGCCGGCAACGCCCACCGCGAACCAAACAACCTCGCAAGA
>CAYVVR010000161.1:2210-3496 GCA_964454655.1 uncultured Planctomycetaceae bacterium
GATACAGAACCCCAAACAACGCCGCCGTCGACGGCTCCCATTTCTCCCGACGACGCCCCTGTCGGCCCGTTGCAAGCGGCGCTGGCCGAAATCGATTTTTCCAAGGTTACCGACGACACGCCGTTCCGGGCCGACGAGGCCGAGGCCTGGTTTCGCATCTTTGCCCTGTTGAAGCAGGCAGACGCCTCGGATTTGAACGCGTCAAACTATCCTCGCGTACAATTCGCAACCTTGTTTCGCCAAAGCGAGCGTTACCGCGGCCGACCGGTAGCACTGCGTGGAGACATAATGTCGGCTTCGCAAATGCCCGCACCTCGGAACGACGTGGGCATCGAGCGGTACTATCGGCTGGTCCTGCGCCCGGAAAACGAAGACGATCCGGTCATTTTGTACGTGCTCAAGTTGCCCGAGGGCTTTCCCGTATCCCCCCGAATGAGCGAGCCAACCGAGGTGGTCGGTGTCTACTTCAAGCGTTGGGTGTACTTGGCAGGTGACGGTCTTCGTTCGGCGCCCGTCGTCTTGGCGAAGACGGTCGGTTGGTCGCCTCGTCCGACGGTCCGAACGAACGAGGAACCGCCTCCGATCGGCCTGATCGCCCTAATCTCAGGTATCGCGTCCGTCCTGATCGCGTACGTCATTTACCTGAAAACCCGTCCTTCGCGTCCCGCAGGATTGAAATCGCCCCTCGAACGGGGCAACAAAGAATCGGACGCATCGCCTCTGCCAAAGACGAATAACGACGTGAAAATCACGCACATCTTGCTGCCGGTGATGCTCTGCCTCGGCGGCTTGGTCGCCGGTCATCCCACATGCGGCGCCGAAAATGCGCCTTCGGCGGCTTCTGCCGGTGGCGAAACGGCCTCCAAAAGCATCGAATCGGATGCACAAACGACCGAGGCCGATTCTGCGGCGAAAATCGACTCGGCCCGCCAGTTCTTGGAGCTTTATGGGGTTTCCACCAGTTTGTGGGAAAGCGTGGAAGACGGGCAAGAACTGAGCGAATCCGAAAGGGAATTGCTGTACCTCGTTTTGTACCACGCCGAGAAACTCCAACCGATCGAGGTCTTCCGTTGGAACCGTGGCCCGTTCGACCAGCAACAAATCGCTCGCCCCACCGAGACGCTTCAAGGCGAGCTGTTTAGCGTCGAAGCCTGCATCGAATCGTGGGAAAGCGTCCCGGTGCTTCCCGAGATCGAAAAGCGATTCGGGCTTTCGGAAATCTTTCTCTGTCGAGGAAAAGACAACGCAACCGGCGTTGCTGTCGAGATTTACACTCGCCGAATCCC
>CAYVVR010000161.1:3506-8120 GCA_964454655.1 uncultured Planctomycetaceae bacterium
AAATTGCCGATTGGAAGCCGGAAGGACGCTTGACGGCGAAGGCGATCTTCCTCAAATGGGCCGGTCCGCCGTCGCAAAAGACAGCCGTTTTTGCAGCCTCCCGCGTCGGCTGGCTGCGAGACGACTTGTTAGGACAATTGGGATTCGACGCCTCGCTCTTCGACGATTTGCTGCCCGACCATAAACCGTCCTCGGCCGCCGAGCGACTTGCCTGGCACCATCTGGGAGTCAAAGACCGAGAATGCTTTTATGCCCTGTTGGCCACCGTCCGGAAAGCCCCACCGGGCCTGCTCGAGCAAACGGCCTTGGAGACTTTGGCGGCAACCCAACGGCGAAGCACCCCCGTCGAACCGCTATTCAACCGCCCCCTCCAGCAGAGGGGAAAACTCGTGCGTCTGGAGGGCACAGCCCGACGGGTCGAACGGGTGGATGTCACGTCCCCCGACATCCAGCAACGTTTCGGCATCGATCACTACTACACGATTTACCTATTTACCGAAGATTCCCAAAACTATCCGCTCACGATATGCGTTCCATCGCTCCCCGACGATTTACCGTTGGGCGAGGGCGCCGGCTATCACGAACATGTCTCGGCGGCCGGTTTCTTCATGAAAACATGGGCGTTTCAGCCGGCGGGCGTTCTCGATCCCGACTCGGAATCGGCCCCTTGGCAACTTGCACCGCTTATCATCGGGACCGACGTTCGGCGTTATTCGCCGCTTCATTCCCTGGCGGGCACGAACTGGCTTCTCATCTTCCCGGGATTGCTGCTGTTGTTGGTCTTCTTCGTCTGGCTGGCGGTCTGGTGGTTCAATCGCCAAGACGCGCGGCGTCGAATCTTGCCGTCCGAAGTCTCCGCATCCCCGGCCATCGGTCCCAAATCACCGGAGAATGAACCGACGCCCCCGGAAGAAGACGACGAAGCGTGACCGGCCGAGGCATGTGCCGAGAGCTTTTCTATTGCGTCTCCGCAGAAGAGGGAAACACCGGAGGCCGACCGCGTTCCTTTTCCGCGGTTCGGCGACCGGTATAATGACCACCACCACGCCGCACGGCGACCGCGGAAGCAAATCGCTGCCGTGATTTTCCGCGAAACCTAGACGTGGACGGGGCGTTCCCGTTCGTACACAAAAGAGACAACATCGACGGCGCCGTCGTTTGCAAGTTCGGTACCGCGTGCCGTCGACTCTTCCTATCTTCACATCATTACCGAGGAGCGTTCTGGTCATGAAACGAGCCAAAATCAGCATCATCGGCGCCGGAAACGTCGGTGCAACGACTGCCTGCTGGTGTGCCGCGGCCGAACTGGGCGATATCGTGCTGCTTGATATCCCTGAAGTCGGCGATATGCCCAAAGGCAAGGCATTGGACCTGATGGAAGCGTCGCCGATCGTCGGGTTCGATTCCCAAATTACCGGGACCAACAATTATTGGGACACCGCCAACAGCGATATCGTCGTGATTACGGCGGGACTTCCTCGCAAACCGGGAATGAGCCGTGACGACCTCTTGGAAACCAACGCCAAGATCGTCGGCAACGTCGCCGAGCAAATCAAGAAGACCAGTCCCGAGGCAATCATCATCGTGGTGAGCAATCCGCTCGACGCGATGGTCCAGCGTGCGTGGCAAGTCACCGAATTTCCCCATTATCGGGTAATGGGCCAAGCCGGCGTGCTCGATACCGCCCGGTTTCGAACGTTCGTCGCCATGGAATTGGGCGTCAGTGTCGAAGACGTCTCGGCTATGCTGCTGGGCGGACACGGCGACAGCATGGTCCCCCTGGCCAGCTGTTCGTCGGTCGGCGGCATCCCGCTGACGCAACTGCTTCCGCAAGACAAGCTCGATGCGATCATCGACCGGACGCGGAAAGGCGGTGCCGAAATCGTCAGCCTTCTGCAAAAGGGAAGTGCATACTACGCACCGGCCGCCGCCACCGCCCAAATGGTGGAAGCCATCGTGCGGGACAAGAAACGCGTTCTGCCTTGTGCCGCATACTGCGACCAGGAATACGGCGTGGGCGGTTATTACGTGGGTGTGCCGGTCGTCCTGGGCAAAGAAGGCGTCGAGCGCATCATCGAAGTGAACATGACCGAATCCGAAAAAGCCGCTTTCGACGCCAGCGTCGACGCGGTGCGTCAACTGGTAGCCAAGATGGCGTCCCTTTTGGACTGAACCGGCACAGCGAAGAACCTTCGCAACATCGTGCCGTTGCGTGAACCTACTCTTGCGAGCCTTTCGGCGTCACACGAAAGGCTCGTTTTTCATTTTCCAAGCGACCTCGCCGCACAACGAAGCGCACACAACACTCCACAACGCGCCGGCCGATTCGTGTCTCCCGTGACCGGCGTCGCACGATGGCGTGCCGTCCTGCATTACCACTGCATGCGGCGCATCCAGACGGCATCGTAGCGATCTTCTGCATAGCAATGCTAGCGTTCCGAACAACGACGTTGAGAGATCCGGAAATCGACTTGCCGCCATCGGCCCGAGATCGCGAATTACCCGCAAAAAAGGCCGTATTTCGGCCCGTGTGATCGATGCAAGACCGTACGTGTACCGTTCACACTCATGAGGAAACGAAGCGTTTACGCGTGTTGTTCATCGCCGGGAAAAAACGTGTTGCGATACCGTTGACACGATCGCCGCGATTGCGGTAAAGTCGTTTTGGTCTCGTCACCTGATCGCCCCGTTCGCGGGTGTCGATCCGAGATCGATGGCCGGATTTCCCGGTCTGGAAGCGATTAGCGGCGTGTGTTCTCATCACTGTACGTGCCGCGTCGACCAAGCGGAATTTAGTGCCGCTTACGTCGACAACGTACGTCTTCGTTGGCAACCGGATCGGCAGATAGACCATGAATCCACTCGAACCGCATCGGAAGTTTTCTCTTGATTCGTTCGTGGAATCCTGCCTGGAAGACTCCGATTCGATTCCATCACGCCGATCAGTCTCCGACTCGGAAAAGACGCTCTTCGCCCCGCTGCACTACGAACCGAAGTATCCTTACCCGCTGTTGGTATGGCTGCACGGCGGCGAAACAAGCGACAACCGTGAGCTGCTCCAAATCATGCCGAAGGTGAGCCTGAGCAATTACGTCTCGGTTGCACCGCGCGGTTTGACGATCGAGAGCGATCACGAGGCGACCTTCGGTTGGCCGCAAACTCTCGAGGGAATCGCCGAATCGGAACAACGAACTTTCGAGTGCATCGTCGCTGCTCGTAAACGGTTTCACATCGATCGGCGAAAAGTCTTCATCGGCGGATTCGGTGAAGGCGGCACGATGGCCGTCCGCATCGCTTGGCGAAATCCGCACTTGTTCTGCGGAGCCGTGTCGATCTGCGGCCCGCTTCCTGAAAAACATCAGCCGTTCGCCGGTTTCGTACACGCCCGTCGAATTCCCATATTCTTGGCGGTCGGGCGCGACAGCGAGTACTACTCGCCCATGAAGGCGGGAGAAAACTTGAAGCTGCTGCACACCGCCGGCGTGAATGTAACCTTGCGGCAATACCCCTGCGGCCAGGAACTCTCCCCCTATATGTTGGCCGACCTCAACGAGTGGATCATGGCCACAATGAGTGAGGAAGACGCGTCGTGTGATCCGCTCGACACACCGGGGTCTTACCGCGGCGACTAGCGGCCGGGGCATGCCTACCCAGTTCGGGGCCGTAAGCTGGCGCGACGAGACAGCATTCTTGGCCTTAGTCCTCTTTCGCCGGTTTCTGCGGCTGCCCCCGTGGCGGGAACCTTTCGCAGCTCGGTCGCCCCCAAAGTCCCCTTGTTCCCCCGGAACCGAAGGTTTATCATAGGCAGCTTATTGCACACGGTAGTGGGGACGGTGTGGAGTAGTGCGCGCTTTGCCCCTGATATGGCTCGTACCGCCTCTCCACGCCAAGCAGCACAATCCACGCAACATAGAAAAACTACACATCATGCGGTGGGCTGTGCAACGAACGTCGTCGTGACGACGACCGCGTGTTCCTTGGTTCTTTCGCTTTCGAGAATCCGATGACCGAATTCTTATCGCTGTGGTTGCTGGCCGAAGCCGGGGCAAGCCCCAATCAGGATCCATCTCAATTCTGGATCAGTATGGCGTTGATCGGCGGTCCGGCGCTGTTCATCATCTACTTTTTGATGATTCGCCCCCAACAGCGGGAACAGGCTGCCAAACGGGCGATGTGGTCGTCTCTGAAAAAGAACGATCGGATCATGACGGTCGGCGGCATCATCGGTACGGTCACGAACGTGCACCAGGACGCCGGTGAAGTCACGATCCGCATCGACGAATCGAACAACACGCGTATGCGAATCAAATTGGCGGCGGTGGCCCAAGTATTGGCCAAGGCCGAGGGCGATTCGGCCGGGGCCGATACCGACGCCGCGAAAAAAGACAAAAAGGACAAGTAACCACGATTCCCCTTCGGCTTCGGCCGAGAATTTCATCGATATCGACGCAGACACGAATAGGATCGGCAATGCGGCAGTCCACGAACGTTCAAACATCATCCGGTGGTTTCCGAATGTCGTCCCGCGATTTCACGAAGGCGGCTTTGTGGGCGGTATTCGTCGGCTTGAGCGTGACGTTGACGGGAGTTTCCAATCCGCTATGGGCGGAAGAG
>CAYVVR010000162.1:0-8115 GCA_964454655.1 uncultured Planctomycetaceae bacterium
CGATGCGGCAGTGCCGTTCCAAGATCTCATGCTGCTGTTTTGGATCGACTTTTTCGGGCTGGGAAGCTCGCGAATCGGCAATTTGGAAGCTTTTCACGACTTTTTGGAGAAGCTTCGACCGGTCGCGTTGGGGAGCGTTCGAACCATCTTCGAGACGGCACTCAATCACCCGGCCGTGTTATTGAACTTGCAAGCCGCCGAAAACCGACGCTCGAAGCCGAATCGTTATCTTGCGAGCACGTTTCTCGAACGCTATTCGGTCGGGGCCGGCCATTTCACTGATCGCGATGTCGTCGAAACCGCCCGGGCGCTGACGGGACGATTCGTTGTTCGGTCCGAGGTGAAGTTTTACCCATACGAATTCGACGACGGCAGCAAAGAGATTCTCGGCTCGACGGGAAATTTTCATCCCGAAGACATTCCCCGAATCGTATCGGAAAAAGAGGAAACCGCCGCCACGGTCGTGCGGCGACTGTATCGCTGGTTTGTCGCCGACGCGGTCGCCCCGAACACCTCACTCGAGCCGCTCGTGAGGACGCTCGCCGAGGGGAAAACAGTAGGGGACGTTCTGCGGCGAATGTTCACCTCGCGATGGTTTTTCAGCCCGACGATCCGTTGCGGAAAGATCAAATCACCGTTGGCTTTTGCGATGACGCTGCTGCGGCCGTTGCAAGGGCGATGCACTTCGAAAATCGACGGTGAGATCGTCGCAGCGGGGGCCGATCCGTTGAATCCGCCGACCGTTGCGGGGTTCCCGTTCGGTTACGATTGGATCAATGCCTTCTCGCTGGGACGTCGTGCGGCGTTGGCCGAGGCCGTGCTTCGCGGCAGCGACGAGTACGGCGGCGTGCGAGATCTTCTGTCGGCGGCCGAGGATGAAGGCATCCAAGGTGAGGAAGAGGCTCAACGGTGGCTCGAGTCGTTGTTGGCGATCGAGCCGCTCCCTGACGAAGTACGACGCGAAATCGTTCGCCACGCGAGCGATCTTCCCGGTGGCGACAAGGCGGAACGGCTGCGGCGTATTGCCTGGCTGATGACGGTGCAACCGGAATTTCAGCTCGGTTGAAAACCGACCGCCCACTTTTTCAATCGAAATGCAACCGCACGAGCTGTTACGAGGTGCGATATGTTGATTCGTCGTCGCAATTTTCTGAAGGCAATCGGTGGCGGTACGGTTGTAGCGGCCGTCGGAGGCACGTTGCCTCGTTTTCTGGCAAAAGCGGCAGCGGCGACGGCGGAAGACAATGGTCGAGTCTTGGTCGTCTTGCAGCTTTCCGGCGGAAACGACGGTTTGAATACCGTGGTGCCGTACGACGACGACCTTTACGCGCGTGCCCGCCCCACGTTGCGGCTGTCGAAGAAAGACGTATTCCCGTTGGAACCGGGGACGGGGCTGCATCCGGCGATGCCTGAATTTGCCGTGTTGTACGAAGAAGGCGTGCTGGAAATTGTTCAGGGAGTCGGATATCCCAATCCCGCTCAAGACCACGGACGGGCCAAACGCGTATGGGAAACGGCCGCCCCGGAAACGGTGACGTGTCCTACGGGGTGGGTGGGACGCACGGCCGATGCGGTGATCGCTAGCGACCCCGGAAGTTCGCCTGCCGTCTTCGTGGGGAGTATTCCTAAGCCGTTTGCGTTGAACGCCGAACATGCCGTCGTTCCGCGGCTTTTCAATCGCAATTGGGCAGGGGCGTCGCTAGGCGATTCCGAGTTGCGCGACGCCGTGAAAAGAACGCTTGCGATGTCGCGCGAAAACAAGGCGACGGACTCGCTGCGTCGCACGGCGGGCGAATGCTTTGATCGACTCGAAGAACTCGTGCAGACGGCCTCTCGGGCCGGTTCGACACCGTATCCGGACTTTCGACTTGCCAAGGATCTTGAGACGGTTGCCCGCTTGATTCGGGCCGAAGCCGGGATCCGCATCTATTACGTGGAACTGGGAGGCGGCGAGATCGGCGGTTTCGACACGCATGCGGTCCAAGCGGCCAATCACGGGGCGTTGCTCGAGCAGTTATCGAAATCGGTCGCCGCTTTCGTCGCCGACCTGAAACGGGACGGACTCCTCGACAGCGTTGCCCTCGTGACGTTTTCTGAATTCGGGCGGACGATCGAAGAGAACGGACGACGCGGTACGAATCACGGCGCCGCAGCCCCGCATTTTATTGTCGGCGGCGGCGTGCGGGGCGGAATCATCGGTCCGCCTCCGAATCTTGCCGAGCCGGAAAAAGGTGGTGTGCCGCACGCGATCGATTTTCGGGCGTACTACGCAACCTGCCTGGAAAGCTGGTTGGGATTTCCCGCAGAAACCGTGCTCGGCAAAAAGTACCCGCTTCACGCATTCTTCAATGCGTAATTCTGTCTTGTGTTATCCCGGTGCTTCGGGCACGAGAATCGCTCGCCCTTTTTCTCGCTGGGCGGTTCCGCACACGGCAACAGTCCTGTTGCAGGCGAACGGCGGCGTGCGGCAGTATAATCGTGGGCAGCCCCCATACGTGGTTTGCGCAGTTTGCGTCGGTGCAACACCCGTTTTCCCGTCGTCGAGGAAGGGCTCATGTCCCGTATGCTTCCCTACGTACGTGCCGTCGTCGCTGTTGCCGCGCTCGGAGCGATCGGCACTTGCGTCGGTCATTGCGTTGCGAAAGACGCCCGGCCGAATGTTCTTTTCTTGCTGGCCGACGATCTCGGCTACGGTGATTTGCATTGTTATGGTCGGCAAGACGTGCAGACGCCGCATCTCGATCGGCTGGCGGCCGAGGGGCTGCGCTTCACCGACGCTTATGCGAACGGTCCCGAGTGCACGCCCACGCGGGTGGCGTTCTTGACCGGCCGCTACCAACAACGCGTCGGCGGGTTGGAATGTGCCATCGGAACGGGAAACGTGGGACGTTACGACGATGCGATTCGCCTACGAGAAACGCACGATTTGGGGCTTCCGTCCGAAGAAATGACGATTTCGCGGTTGCTTGCCGAGCACGGGTACACGACGGCACTTTTCGGAAAGTGGCATTTGGGATACGAACCGAAATTCTCGCCCGACTTTCACGGCTTTCAGGTTGCGAAGTACTGTATCGGCGGCGGAATGGACTACTTTCATTACCGCGACCCGGCGGGATGGTACAACTTGTACGACCGAGGACAGCCGATCGTCGCCGAAGGATATTTCACCGACTTGATCGCCGATTGGGCGGTAGCCTTTCTTCGTGCCGAGCACCCGTCGCCGTTTTTCTTGTACGTTCCGTGTACGGCGCCGCATGCCCCGTACCAGGCCCCGGGAGACGACAGAGGTCCGCTGCCGCCCGATTCGCCGCTTTGGAATCAAAGTACCGCCCCGCCGGACGTGTATCGGGCGATGATCGAACGATTGGATTTCGCCATCGGACGCATTCTTACGGCGTTGGATGAAGCAGGCCTCCGCGAGAACACCTTGGTGATTTTCATGAGCGACAACGGCGGAACACGGAGTGCCCGCAATGCACCGCTTTCCGGTTACAAGGGGACGACGTTCGAAGGCGGAATTCGCGTGCCCGCGATGGTGCGGCTACCCGGCCGCATTCCAGCGGGTAGCATTTCTTCGGAACCATGTTTGACGATGGATTTTACCCGCTCGATTGCCGCAATAGCGGGCGTTGCCGTTCCGGAAGATCGGCCGTTCGATGGGATCGACATTTTGAATCAGGTGGCTTCCGGCAAACCGGCCCGGCGAACGCTTTTCTGGCGAGGGCGACGCGGCGACGGCACGTGGTGGGGCGTCCGCCGAGGAAATTGGAAATACGTGCGACATCAGAAGGGCGAGCGGACGGAAGAATTTCTCTTCGATCTCGCAACCGATATTGAGGAATCGCACAACCGACTAGCCGATTACCCCGAAGAAGCGGCCGTCCTCAAACAATCGCTGGTGCAATGGGAAGAGGCGGTGCAAGCCGTTCGGTAACTCGTCGTGGCGATCGCGGCCGAAAAAAATCCGCAACAGCCTGCGCGAGACTGCTGCGGATTCGGATGCGCCGTGAAAACGGAGGATGGCTGTTCCAAATCAGTCGACCGGCGGCAGCTCGGCCAGGGCCTTGTCGATGTTCTCTTGCGGCAGCTCGAAATCTTGGAGTTCGCCGCTCAAGAAGCGGTCGTACGACCCGAGATCGCAAATACCGTGGCCGCTAAGGTTGAACAAGATGCACTTTTCTTCGCCGGTTTCTTTGCACTTCAAGGCTTCGACGACGGCTGCCCGCACGGCATGCGAGGTCTCGGGCGCCGGAATGATCCCTTCTGTTGCGGCAAACAGTCGAGCCGCTTCGAAGCACTCGGTTTGATGCAATGCGACCGGCTCGATCAAGCCGAGCTTCACGCCAAAGCTGACCATCGGTGCCATGCCGTGATACCGCAATCCGCCCGCGTGAATTCCCGGCGGTACGAATCCATGGCCGAGGGTGTGCATCTTCAATAGCGGCGTCAACTGCGTGGTGTCGCCGAAGTCGTAATGGTACGGCCCGCGGGTGAGCGTGGGGCAAGCTGCCGGCTCCGCGGCGACGAATCGAATGTCTTTGCCGTCCTTGATCTTGTGTCGCAAGAACGGGAAGGCCAGACCGGCAAAGTTGCTGCCTCCGCCGACACACCCGATGACGACGTCGGGGCTGTCCTCGGCAAGCTCCATTTGTTTTTCGGCTTCGAGACCGATCACGGTTTGATGGAGCATTACGTGGTTGAGGACGCTACCCAGCGTGTATTTCGTGTCGTCGTTGGTTGCGGCGACCTCGACCGCTTCGCTGATGGCGATTCCCAGGCTTCCGGGGCAATCGGGATCCTTCTCGAGAATCGACCGTCCCGCGTTCGTTTCGTTCGAAGGACTCGGGGTTACCGACGCTCCCCAAACCTGCATCATCGACCGGCGATAGGGTTTTTGCTGGTAGCTGACCTTCACCATGTAGACTTTGCATTCGATGTCGAAGAACGAACAGGCGAAGGCCAACGAGCTTCCCCATTGACCGGCCCCGGTTTCGGTCGACAAACGTTTGACGCCTTCTTTTGCGTTATAGTACGCCTGCGCTACGGCGGTGTTGGGCTTGTGGCTTCCCGGCGGACTGTGGCTTTCGTCTTTGAAGTAAATGCGGGCGGGCGTTTTCAGTGCCTTTTCGAGATTTCGTGCCCGCACGAGAGGCGTCGGACGCCAAATCGCGTAAATCCGACGCACATCTTCGGGGATCTCGATCCAAGGCTCCGGACTCATCTCTTGCTCGATGAGGGATTTCGCGAAGATCGGTTCGAGATCGGCAGGGGTCAGCGGCTGCTTCGTGCCCGGATGAACCGGCGGCGGAAGTTGTTCGGGAAGGTCGGCCAGCAGGTTATACCAAGCAGTCGGGATGTCCTTCTCGGGAAGTAAGAACCGTTTCGTGTCCATGGAATACCTCGAAAACGTCGGAGCGATATGGATGGCGTCAAAAAAGAACTTCGCCTGGACGGCGTATTCGGAAATCAGGGCGTGAAGTCGTCATCGGGTTTGAGGCTCTCGACGAACCTCGCCAACAACGTAGCCACAAGATCCATGTCGGCCAGCGACACCATTTCGACCGGGCTGTGCATGTAGCGGTTGGGAACGCTGACCAACCCCGTGGCGACACCCGACCGGGTAATTTGAATCGCGTTCGCATCGGTGCCGGTTGCACGGCCGGCGGCAGCCAATTGATACGGAATGTTGTTCGCCTCGGCCACCTCGATCAACCGGTCGACCACCTTCGGGTTCATGTTCGGGCCGCGGTAGATGACCGGTCCCTTGCCCAGCGAGATGTCGCCTTCCTGCTTCTTTTCAATCGTCGGGCAGTCGGTGGCGAACGTCACGTCGACGGCGATTCCCACATGCGGATCGACGCCGAATGCACTCGTGCGGGCGCCGCGAAGGCCGATTTCCTCTTGAACGGTCGACACGGCGTAGGCGGCGACGTTGAGTTTGTCGCTTTCCATTCGCCGAAGAGCTTCGATCACGACCCAGGCCCCCGACTTGTCGTCGAGTCCCGACGAGATCAGTCGATCATTGAGCAAGGTGCGCTGGGCCAGCTCGATCGTAACGCAATCGCCCACACGAACGAGCGATTCGGCCTCTTCCTTGCTTGCCGCACCGATATCGATCCACAAATCTTTCAGCTTAGGGACGGCCTTGCGTTCTTCGTCGGTGAGAAGATGAATCGGCTTGCGTCCGATGACTCCCGCCACCGGTCCTTGTTTTGTCCACAATGTAATGCGCTGTCCGACGAGATTCAGCGGATCCCAGCCGCCGATCGACTGGAAGAAGATGAACCCCGATTCGTCGATGAACTGGACGATCAGCCCGATCTGGTCGCAGTGACCGGCCAAGAGCACTCGAAACGGCGCCTTGTCGTTTCGCGAGGCGATCACGTTGCCGTGCACGTCCGTGCGGACCGTGTCGGCGAACGGTCGCGCGTAATTCCGCACGATCTCCTGGACGGGTTGCTCGTAGCCGGAAGGACTGGGGGTTTCCAGAATATCGATCAAGAATTTGCGAGCCGATTCGTCCATTTCTCAAAATTCCTTTCCTTCGAGAGTCCAGGCTCCAACAATGCGACACGAAAGGAACGCACGGCAAAGGCCAGGGGGCTGAAGCCGTTCCCTATTCGCTGTCGAAATGTGCGAAAAATCCATTTTACCCAACGCGAGGGCAAAGGGAACAAATCGGAACCGGCTTTTTCCCTCGCGTGGGGGAATGCGGAATCGACTTTTTCGTTAGCACTCGGTGGGTTGACGGCCCTTTGCGGGGTGCTCTACGATTAGAAATTCTGGATATTTGTTGAGATAGGCTCACTGCGCGCCGGCAGAAGCGGGCTTACTCAGAGCCTTTCGGCGCCCGAGAGGCACCGAGCGTCTCGAAGACGGAAAACCGCGAAGAATCTGGGGATTTCCCTTCGAGTCGGCTGGGAAGCGGCACCGACCCGTCTTTCGATAGCGATGTCGCCGATTCCGATTCTGCCGCCACATGATAACGAGAGAGAAAAGCAAAGGACCTCACATTCCATGGAAACGGCCAAAGTAGCTGTCATCGGATTTGGAACGATCGGATCAGGTACGGCCAAGATTCTCTTGGAAGCCAAGGATCGACTTGCGCAGAAGGCCGGGAAGCGTATCGAGCTCGCCTACGTATGCGACAAAGATCTGACCCGCGAACGCAATGTGAAAGTTCCCGCAGATTTGTTGACGTCGAACCTGGACGACGTACTGAACGATCCCGATGTCGAAGTCGCCGTTGAACTGATCGGAGGCCTCGAGCCGGCACGAACGATCGTGTTGCAACTACTTGAACGTGGGAAGAACGTCGTCACCGCGAACAAAGCCCTGTTGGCGGAACACGGCGCCGAGTTGTTTGCGAAAGCGCGAGAGGTCGGGCGTTCCATCGCGTTCGAAGCGGCCGTCGCGGGCGGAATCCCGATCATTGCGGGGATCGGCGAATGCCTGGTGGCCAACGAAATCCAATCGATTCACGCGATCCTCAACGGCACCAGCAATTTTATTTTGTCGCAGATGGAAGAGAAGGGCCAAGAATACGCGGCGGCCGTTGCCGAGGCCCAGCGGCGAGGCTACGCCGAAGCCAACCCCGCCATGGATGTGGACGGGACCGACGCGGCGCAAAAGTTGGCGATCTTGGCTCAACTTGCGTTCGGTGCGACGGTCGATTGGAAAACGATTCCGCGAACCGGGATCGAGACGGTGACCGCCTCCGACATGCAATATGCCCGCGAACTGGGATATAGCATCAAATTGTTGGCCGTAGGAGAACGAACGGGTGACGGGTTGGAGTTGCACGTATCGCCCACGTTGGTACGTTGCGGGACGCCTTTGGCCGAAGTTCGCGGTGCGTACAACGCCGTGCGCGTCGTAGGTGACGCGGTGGGCCGAGTTTTCTTCCACGGTCTGGGGGCCGGACAGATGCCGACGGCCTCGGCTGTTGTTTCCGACATCGTCGATACGGTCGTGGGGCGGACGGCAATTACGTTCAACACGTTGCGGCTGTGGGATGATTCTCGCGTGTGCGACGTCGCGTCTCGCGATCCCGATTCGGTGACCAGCCGCTTCTATCTGCGATTCCAGGTTCAAGACCGCCCGGGAGTGTTGGCC